>NZ_JBLYNS010000042.1:0-35238 GCF_049310205.1 Endozoicomonas sp. ALC013
TAACCAGTCGGTCAACATAACGCCAACACTTAGTCGATTAGCGCTATCGTTGTAATCAATCAGGCTTTCACCGTAGCCATTGAAGTATTGAATATAACCCCGGAATCTTTTGTTAATTGGAAATGACCAGTCCAGTTGAACGGCACCTTTGTTATCACTTCGCAAATTATTTCTTAGCGTCATGCCAAGATTGTGCTCCCGGACCTGGTAACCCAGATGCAACTCACCATGGCCCATATACTTTTCAATATCAGGGTTATCATCCCCCCGGGAACTGTTTTGCTGGCCAGGTTTTTTTTCCGGCTCCGGAATCCGCCACCAGGGTTTGATGCTCACCACAACATTGTCTCTGGAAAAAACCAACTGTGCGTAGACTCTGTTCCAGCTTCTGGAAAGTTCTCCGCTGCGGCCATTGGACTGGTGAGTCAGCCCGGCCAAAACCGCATTCAACTCAAATCCCCCGAACTGATAGCTGGTGGGGAAAACCATATACACTTCCGGTTCATGATTGGTTTCCCGAAAGGGGGCCGAGTTACTGTTATAAGCCTGCCACCAGGAGGTGTTGGTGTAGGCAACGAAGATATCACCGTAACCATTGAATACACCCTGGGCCAGGGGAGCTTTCATACTCAGTTGAAACTTGATCTCGGTGTTGGAGAAATCATCAATATTGCGGATTTCAAAGGGGCTTGGGTTAGGGCTTTTATTGTAGGAAATGGGCAGCAGGTAGTTGGGTCGGTGAGGTGTCATGGCAAACCGGTTGTCCAGAGTTTCTTCTTCTTCCTGTAACCGCTGTTCAACGACGTTATCAGTGTCTTCCGTACTTTCAGCGACAACTGTCTGGCATTGCTGGCGGATTTCAACCAGTGTCAGTGAATCATCACCTTCTTTGAGTTGTTTGTATAAACAGTCGTCATAAGCATCAGAATAGGCCGCTATTGGCAACAGGCACAGGGTTAGCGCTGGAAAAAACGTACTTTTATACCAAGTCAATGCATTCATTATTAAGCCTTGCATTTGTTATCTAAAGCTAATTTATACAGGAAATTATCCGGTTGGCTATTGATGATTACCATAAATCATTGGATGGCCTGTGTGTTAACCCGCTTTGCATTTCAGGCCAGAAAATGTTTCGACGCTCAATCCCCTGATTCAGGGAAATGTATTTTGACTGGCAGACTTAAAGGTTTCTTTCCTCATCAAACTGTTCTGTTGTCAGCTGAACGTTTGGCCAGGGAATAAACAGGGCGATCAGGCTGATCACAGCAACAAGAGAAAGGTAGATAGCCGGCCCCGTGGTATTACTGGAGTATTTAGCCAGTAATGTTGAGGTAACAGGGGCGATGCCGCCAAAAATTGCAAACCCGATATTGTAGCAGGTGGCAATGCCGGTATAGCGAATCTCCGTTGGAAAAAAACTGATCAACAATGGCGGCAGTGCACCCGATGCAGTTGCTGCCAGCAGGCCACAGATCAACAGGATCTTATTCAGTTCGGCGTCTGGAGAAGAGAAGTACTGAAACGCTGGCCAACAAGTGGTGGCGACAATAATGGCCATAATGCCAAGAATCAGTTTGTGATTTATCAGGTCGGACAGCAGCCCGAATATCAGACAGAGTGGCGATAGCATCAAAAACGCCAGGGTGGTTTGCCAGGCAACGGCTTCCCTGGGAAAACCCAGTAGCGACGAGAGGAAACCCGGCATGTAAATGCTGTAGACAGTCACGGTTGCTCCACACAGGCCTATGGTCATGAGCCCGCAGATAACTCCCCGGGTATGTTGTGTGAAAAGGAGAACAATCGGTATGGAAGCCTGTGCTTTGGTCTGGTCCAGTGCTTCGAAAAATCCGGACTCGGAGAAGTGTTTGCGAATGTGATAGCTGATGATTCCCAGGGATCCACCGATCCAGAAAGGGACACGCCAGCCCCACTCCTTCATATCTTCTGCCGGAAGGTACATTTCAAGTATTCCGTGCACGAACGTACCGAAAGATACACCAATCATGATGGCCAGAAACAGAATGCCTATCACCAACCCGCGTCTTTCAGGTGTTGTCTCACTGAGATAGGTGATGGATCCCGGAATTTCTCCCCCCAGGGAGAACCCCTGCAGTAGTCGTAACAGGATCAGCGTGATGGGGGCTGCTGAACCTATACTGTTCCATCCGGGCAGGCAGCCCATCAATGCAGTGGTTACTGCCATCAGAAAGATGGAAAAGGTAAAGGTCTTTTTGCGGCCATAGCGGTCCCCGAAGTGGCCAAAGACAATACCACCGAGGGGACGGGTCAGGTAACCAATAGCAAAGGTAGCAAATGTGTTGATTAACGAGGTGATATGGTCTTCAGCAGGAAAAAAGTTCTCGGCAATGTAGCTGGCCATCAAGCCATATATCAGGAAATCGTAAATCTCCAGCATGCCTCCAAGTGATATGGAAGATGCCAGCTTGTATTGACTGGAAGATGCAGTAATGCATCGTTTGGGCGTTGTTTGAGTCATCAATCCGGTAGAAAGTGGGTTGGTGAAACATGCAGGTGATGGATAAGCCATCTGCCATCGTGTTTTTTAAGCAGGTGAGTGGCTCTCAGGGACTGCTCTTCTTCCAGCTTTTCTTCTCCGGGTTTTTCTTCTCCGGGTTTTTCTTCTCCGGGTTTTCGCAGTGTGGAAAGTACCCACAGGCTCCCGGAAACAATGGTGCTTTCATCCGCATAAATCTCTTCAAGCCGGAAATTGACCGATTTGATATCAAATCGCCGGAACAGTTCTTCATACCAGAGGGTTAACTGGTCAACAGAGGTAATGGTGTCACCCTCAGCGTTCCAGAAAAGCAGACCCGGATCGGGTTGGTAGTGACCGATGATTGCGTCGAGATCCTTACGGCAATAGCTGTCAGCGATCTCTGAGAAAAACTGGTCTACCAGTCTGGTTGCCAGGTCGAGGTCAGCCATGGCTGTTTTCTCCCCTGTCAATGGAGTTCAATGGCAATCGGGTTTGGAACATCGATTAAGAATAGCCCCCGTTTTGACAGCCGAATAAAACAATATGACTGATAATGCAAAATCGATGGTTGTGTTGGAGTTAAAGCCCAGGCTTTGGAGAGGTCTTATATACCGTTAAGAAATAATGCTGCTTTCATGTGGCTGACTAAACCATCAGCATCTATCTTACTTAGCATTCCTGAGACCTGTTGCTGCGAGCATTGGATACGGATATTGGTGTTGACCCTGGCTGACATAATAGTTTGCCGCCTTATGGGGTGTTCATCCCCGGGAAGTCTGCTCACAACGGTTTCCAGTCATGGCAACAATTCCATAAAAGAAAGCTTATTATGAAAACAATGACCTTGTCCTGGGTTTCGCTGGTGCTTCTGCTGTTGGTTAGCCCGTTGATTGTGGCTGAAAACCGGCTCGATCCCATAAAAAAGTATATCCACAAGCATTTTGCCGATCAGCTGGAGATTACCCGGGAGCAAATAGAGCAACTCTCATGGGTGCTGGCTAATCCAGTGGTTACACCGGAGTTATCTACACAGTGGTCATCGGCGGCCATCCATCGGGAGGTGTCAAGAGCACTGTCCCGATTATATTGCCTGCAGCTGTTAAGAAACGGCTCACATGAGGCCTATAAGGCATTTGTGGCACCTCAGACTGACCCTGATACTCCCAGGTTGTCAGAGCCATCGTTCCAGCAGCTGTCCAGGGAGATTGCGGGGCTGGACGCTGTCTCTTATGAAGTTCTCCGGGCAACAGCCATTCTCGATGCAGTCACTTTATCGCCGGAGGCACGTAAGCGCGCTGCTAAAGCTCTGGCTAAGCCTGTTCCTGAAAATTCGGTGGATTTCCTATCGGTTACAGCACCCTATGCTGAGAAGATCTACCCGCTGGCTCGCTCGATTATTACCAAACACCCTTCAGCTGCCCGGTTGTTTGAAATTGTCTATCTGCCTCATAGCCACCTTCGCCATATGATGTATAACGAGGGCTCTTTGTCCATGTATACCGTGCTTAACTCCGGGATACAGAACAAGAGCATCAGTCACGATGATATGAATCTATGGTACGACCATTGGGTGGTGAATATTGCCGGATTCCGTGGCCATTTGGAGGCAAAAGGCTCCGTTTATCTCACCCAGAATACCTGGCGGTCCATGAATCAACTGAAGTTACTGCTGGACAGGCTGTCCAGGGAGCCGAAGCTGAACCCCATGCAGGTCTACCTGCAAAAGCGGGGGCAATGGTTGCAACTGAATACGTTGACCAGAAATCCCAGTGAGTTTCTTGCCCTTGCCTCCCTGGGGGCCACTGCAAGGTTGTTTACACCGGCCGAAGGCAGTGCGTTATACGCCAGCTTTAAAAGTCTGCCAGAGGATCAGCAGAAGCAGTGGGTTCAGTACAGCAAACGGCAATTAACGGCTTTGGCTACACCACCCGCAACCTATGGGCCTGCCGTTTATGCCAATGCCATTGCTGTGGCCGGGTTACCGGAAACCGTTCGTAAAGTGCTGCCAGTGATGCTCAGGTTTTATCAACAGGCGGGACAGATGAGGGCTGAGGGCAAGTTAGCTGCTGATATGCCCTTGTCGTTCAGGGAGCTGGCCCGGGAGCCGATGCTTAACAACATTCTCACCAGTCACCGGCAATTCACCACCGTCATCAATCCCGATGATGGCGTGGCTAAACTGGTAATGAAGGATAAACCGTAAACATGGATGTACACAACTGACGCTAATCAGAAATCCAGGGAGGATTTATGTTTTACCAGCATTTTCGTCAGAATGTCGTTGGCCGTGATTTTGTTATTGGTGATTTGCATGGCATGTATGATCTCCTGATGTCCTCACTGGCCAACGTCGGCTTTGACCGGGAAAAGGATCGTTGTTTCAGTTGTGGCGACCTGATCGACCGGGGGCCCGCTTCCGAGAAGTGCCTCTCTCTGATGGATGAGCCATGGTTCCACTGTGTTCGAGGCAATCATGAGCAGTGCATGATTGATACGGTCAGACACCCATCCGCCCATGAGATTGCCCAATGGGTGCTTTGTGGCGGTGACTGGCATCTGCAAGTCTCATCAGAAAGAATGAATAGGTATGCAGACATGGCTTCTGAACAGCCGGTTCTGATCTCGGTTGATCTTGCTGGCGACAGGCTGGTGGCCATTTGTCATGCTGAGTACCCGTTGTCGGTCTGGAATCCGGAGAAAATAGCATCTGATCCGGACCTGGTCCGGGCGATGCAATGGTCCAGGACCCGGATTCAAAGTGAGGATGATTCTGTGGTGGCCGGTATTGACCACATCTTCTGTGGTCATACCATTGTTGATCAACCGGTTACCCTGGGAAATACCCACTTTATTGATACCGGTGGCTTTGAGAGCAACTGCCTGACGCTGTTATGCCTCAGTGAGCTTGCTCAGTGACCGGGTTTAATGCCACTCGACAACTGCCGCCTGCCGGTGGCGGGTTTTTGGGTAAGGCTCGTTTTCCCGGTAACCAAAGGCGACCATCACACTGACGCCAAACTCCCCGCTATCCAGCAGACCCTCCTGTGCCATCAGTGGCTCCAGCCTGTCACGGTTGAAACCTTCAATCGGGCAGGAGTCAATGCCAATCTGGGCGGCTACGCTCATCATATTACCAAGGGCGATATAGGTCTGTTTACAGGCCCAGTCAAACATGGCCCTGGGTGACTCGGTCAGCCGGAAGTCACTGTTTTGAAAGTCGCGGTAGAACTCGCTGATCATATCCACGACATCTTCAGGCAACTGTTTAACAGTGCGCATGTGATCCAGAATGTATTCGGACTCATAATGCATGCTGTTTTCCCTGCGGGCCAGAATGATGACAAAGTGACTGGCAGTGGGTAACTGTCCCTGGGCTCCCCAGCTGACGGTTTTGATCTTTTCCCTTAATTCCGGATTCTGGATGACCAGAAACTTCCAGGGTTCAAAACCAAATGAGCTGGGAGAAAGGCGCCCGGCATCCAGAATGAAATTAAAATCCTCATCGGGAATTTTCCGGCTGACATCAAAGCTTTTGCAGGCGTGACGGAAATTGAAGGCATCCAGAATTTGTTTACGCAGGTCGGTGTTCATTGTTCAGACCCTATACAACAGTGGTCGAGAGCTGCATTCTATTGGCATCAGGTTAAAAAAGGAAGAAATCACAGAAATGACAGGCCTGACTTGCAAATTTCAGCACTTAAACAATGCTCAAATCTCGAAAATCCGCTGCCAGACTGATTTCAGAAGCCGGTGCCCCATGACTCAAGAGTTCCATAACCAAAGTCGAACGTTTTAGACGATTTGCTAATGCCAGAGGCGTTTCTCCGTTATCAAAAACACCACAAAGGTCAGCACCGCCATGAATCAGCTTCAATAAAATCCCAGCATTGTTTTGTATAATTGCCAGTCGCAGTGCCAACCCGTGAAGGGCATTAACCTCTGCGCCGGAATCAATCAGAAACTGAGTGATTGGACTCCTACCCAAATGCACGGCAAATGCCAGCGGAGAGATAACAAACTGCTCCCTGCACCTGAATAACTCATGGGGTATTACATTTGCCCGGGGTATAGAATAATTTGGAGAACAATTCACCGACGCGTGGAAATGCTCAACCAGCTCTCTGACATGGTCGATATTATTGGCGATAATGGCCTGGGTCAGCGGTGTAAGACCTCGATAATCGGCGTTATCAATCCCGGAGCCCTGCTCGATAAGTGCCTTGATGCAGTCCTGCTGCCAGGCATGAGTAGCAATGCACAGAGGACTGAGGCTTCTTTTGCCATTGGACAATACTGTGGATTCCAGACTGGCACCAGCATCTGCCAGTAAATGAATCATTTCAACACAGCCGTATTCAGCTGCGTACCCAAGAGCGGTCTGAACATCGTAAGGCTTATCAATCTCGGCACCGTTGGCAAGTAACAACTTGACGGTCTCCAGTTGATTATATCTGGCTGCACTGCAGATTATCCATCCATCCATGGCGTTGACATCGACTTTATGGGTGATCAAGAGTTTAACGATATCCAGCTTGCCAAATCCAATAGCAACCCACAGTGCCTCACCAGTCACTTTGGCATCTTTCGATAATAACAACTTAACCAGCTGTGCAGCAGACTCCGAAGTAACAGAACTGACAAGAGGGGTATACCGGATTAACCTGTCGCGCAAAATGATCTCTATCGCATGGTTAATGTCAGCTCCGTTATCGATCAATTTCCGAACCACATTGACGTGGCCATGATGAGTGGCGAACAGGAGTGATGAATTTAAATCTTTGGCACCGCGCTCAATCAAACAGCTGACCAACTCTACGAAGCCTTCGGTGGCAGCCAGTTCAATGGGAGAAAGTTTACCGAACGCCTCTGGCAAATTAATATCGACCCCCTGGTCAAGTAGAAACTTGACAATCGGTACGTGCCCGTTGATGGAGGCAACATGAATGGGCCTATAGTGTCCCAAGCGGTCCTCAAGCTTAATTTTTCCGGAAATCAGCGATGGGTCTTTCTCCACCGCGCCGATCACTGTAGCGACACTTCCGTCCTGACAAGCCTTGAACAGCTGCAGTTTCAGGCTTTCAGAACGGCTTGCCAGAGATGAGTATCGGTCATCATTCAAGGCAACAATATCAAGAGTTTTGGGCGTTGTATTGCAAAGGATGCAAGCCCAGTCACCCAGCTGGCGACTATCAATCCAGATATCATTGCAGGCGTTATGGAATCTGTGCTGACATGGCAATATCACAACAGACCGTCCACTGAACAATGGGTCCCTGCATACAATGCATTTTTCAGGAGCTGACTCGGGCAGAGCACTCGCTGCTAACGGAGGGCCCGCCAAAGAACCGGGCAACAACTCTGAATGAATTGGATTCATTGTTAAACTCCTGGATTAGACGAAGACAATTAAGTGCCTCATGAGCCGGGGAAAGAACTCCAACTGTCAGGCACTGCGTTATAACCGTTGTTGTATGACCTTTTGGCTCCTTTACCAATGCAAGACTAGCGCAGAAAAGCGTTAATCCCGATAAACAAAAACATTATCGATAATGCTGCCTCCCAACGCGAAGCTGAGGTATGTTAATTATCTTTAAGCAGGAATTGATTGATGCAATCATTGCAGGATATTGACTGGAGCTCCTGGCAGGCCAAAGACCCCGCTACGCTGACATTTGTTATCAAGGATGGGCAAATTCTGCTGATTCGTAAAAAGCGTGGCCTGGGGGCCGGAAAAATCAATGGGCCGGGAGGACGACTTGAGCCCGGTGAATCCCTGCTGGAGTGCGCGATCCGCGAAGTGCAGGAGGAACTGTGCATCACCCCGGTGAATCCTGAGTTCTGTGGAGAGAGCTGTTTCCAGTTTACCGATGGCTACTCTATGCACGTGCATACCTATGTGGCAAGGGATTTCACCGGCTCACCGACAGAGACGGATGAGGCCATACCGCTGTGGTTCTCTCTTGATCAGATCCCCTATGAAGAAATGTGGGCAGACGACATTATCTGGTTACCTGAAATGCTGAAGGGGAACAGGTTCAAAGGACGCTATCTGTTCGATGGTGACCGGATGCTGGATTACCACCTGGATATTTTTTAAAAAAAATAACATACAGGGGTTGGAATCGAATTAAACGTACATATATTAGGGATAACAGTGGCTCAAAGCAGCACTGTCAACCAAGGCTTGTTCATAATGAAAAGCCGATTTGATCAACATATTGCTCCATTGAGGATATGACCATGCGTACCTTTGATTTTGATTTCACCCCCCTGTACCGTTCTGCTATTGGCTTTGACCGGATGGCTCATCTTCTGGAGTCCATGAATGCCGGGCATTCCCAGACACCCCGGAATAATGGCTACCCTCCTTACAATATCGAACTTCTGGATGAGAACGAATACCGTATCACCATGGCAGTTGCCGGCTTTGCCGAAGATGAACTGGAAATAGAAAGCCGTGAGGGTGTACTGATTGTCCAGGGCAAGAAAACGCCAGACGATACAGAGCGCAAATACCTCTACCAGGGCATTGCCGAGCGTAACTTTGAGCGCCGTTTCCAGCTGGCCGACTACGTCCGTGTCACCGGTGCGACCATAGATAATGGTCTTTTGCATATTGATCTGGAACGTGAAATTCCAGAGGCGATGAAGCCAAGAAAAATCAATATCGGTAAGAACAAGCTGCTGGAAGCTGAAGCCGCCGATGGTGCTTAACCATCATATTCTGAATAGCGTACGACAGTTATGAGAGGTGGCTTCTGCCACCTCCGGCAAAGAGATTCCTCGCAGCTTGGCCAGGCACTCAGCCACCAGTTTCACTCTTCCCGGCTCATTTCTCTGTCCCTGATAGCCATTCAATGGCATATCCGGAGCGTCTGTCTCAAGCACAATGCTGTCGATTGGCATAGTGGCTGCCAAGTGTCGTGTTTTACGGGCTCTCGGGTAGGTGATACCGCCACCAAACCCCAGGTTAAAGCCTAACTTCAGATATTCTCCGGCCTGTTGTTCACTACCGGAAAATCCGTGAATAATCCCGGCCCGTTCTGGTTTGTATCGTCGCAGTACTTTTAAAATATCATCATGACTTTTCCGGCCATGAATAATCAGTGGCATCTGGTGCAGACAGGCCAGTTCAACCTGGCCAGTGAACAGCTCGAGTTGTTTGGCCTTTGTCTGGGGAGTCATGTTCCGGTCAAAAAAATCCAGCCCGGTTTCCCCTATGGCAACGACCCCGGCGGGACGTTGTTGTAATAGCGTATCCAATACATTCAGATGTTCGGGATGATGTTCAGCAATAAACCAGGGATGCAGACCAAGGGCCGTTACAATACTTACGGGACTCACTTGCGACAGTAATTCTGACTCATTAATCAGGGAAGGCCATTCCACCTGTTGAGTGGCAGGGATACAGATGTGACTGACTGCTGCCTTTTCTGCCTGACTCAACACCTGTAAACGGTCCTCATCAAAGACTGAAAAATTAAGATGGCAATGGCTGTCGAACAGAGACAGCGGATCGTTCTCTTTTGTCACAGCTGATTTTACCTATAAAAATGAATTTCAGGAGAATGTTCTTCTGTTCTCCGTTAGTAAAAAGCCTATAATGCCCGCCTGCAAGTCAATTTTGATTCAAACAATGATGAAAAACCTGTCAAGGCACTTATCCCGGCTTCTCCTTCCGGTAGCATTATTACTTGGCTTACTGCTGGTATTTTACGGATCCCGCTTGTTGAACAAGAGTGAAGATTTCGTCGATAAACAGAGGTTTCAAACGGTTGCTTATTGCAACACGTACAAAGGGTGTCAGAGCAGGGTAGGGAATGGTTCGATCAAGCTTAATATTTTGCCGGCGTCCATACCGACGGGGCAGCCACTGGCTATCAGGGCAGAAGTTTCAGGGATTGCTGCTGAAAAGGTCAGCATGGAGTTCGTCGGGCGTGATATGCCCATGGGGTTGATGCCATTCAATTTACAGAAACAATCTGGACATTTTGCAGACACTGACCTGTATACTGGTACCGGCAATATCGCTTTTTGTGCCACCGACCGCAACATGGTCTGGATCGCCAGGCTGAAAATGGAAACCAGAGAAGCGGTATATCATGTTCTTTTTGAACTGGACCCTTTAGAAGCAAACTCACAGCAGATTGCTATCCTCCCATAATACTTCTAATGAATAGTGGAGTTGATTAATGAAAAGCGGAACGATTTTGTATGCCAGGGCAGTCAGGGTTATGGGAACAATCGTACATAGTACGATGGCTCTGATGATGCTATTGACTGCGCACACTGCAATGGCTGCACAGGGCGGGCACAGTCATGCTCGCTCAAAAGAGCACTCTGAACCAGCGTTGCAGTTACTGAACGCCAGTGCCCGCGCTACCAAGCCGGGTATGTCCTCATCAGCTGCTTATATGACCATCTACAATGGTACTGATCAGGCCGTACAGATTCGCTCATTGAGCAGCCCTGTTGCCGGGAAAACAGAGCTTCATACCACAGAAATGAACAATGGCATGATGAAAATGCGCCGTGTGGATAACCTTGCCATCAACCCGGGCGACAGGTTGGAGCTAAAGCCCGGTGGCTATCATGTTATGTTGATGGGCCTTAACAAGCCTATAGCCAAAAACAGTAAAGTGCCGGTGACGATCACTTTCAGTAATGGTGATCAGAAGACAGTGGTTGCTCATGCCACGGATGAGATCAAAGGCCAGCATATGGCGCATTGAGTAAGGAGCTGTCCTGAAATAATTTCCACATTTCTGAGTTTCAAAACTCCGTTCGTCCTGAGCCTGTCGAAGGGCGTGAACTCCGGCCTCATGTATTGTGCCAATCACCCTTCGATACTTCGACAAGCTCAGCACTCAGGATGAACGGAGATCGAGTCCATAATGTGGAAATTATTTCGGGACATTCCTAAGCGGAACTATTGCCTGGTCATAAACAGCAGGAGCACAGAAAAAAGGCTTTCACCCTAACCGTCTCTGTGCCTCTGTGGTTAAAAGAGTAGGGTTAAAAGAGTAAGGTTAAAAGAGGGTAACGCCTTATCCCTGCTCCAACTCGCCAAGAATGGCTTCCTGCAGTTCAGAAGGTGTCACAACAAGCCCTTCTTCTTCATTAACCGGGAATATGGCCAACATGGTGTTATCCCGCTCCAGACCAGGCGTCCAGCGCTCCAGCCACACTTCCAGATTGATGGCTTTTGGCTGGCAGTCTGACCAGTCATCCACTGCCCAGGCTTTGGCGAAATCAGGGTGTGGCCAGATGGGCAGACACTCTTCACCATCACTGGATGACAGCTCTACCCAACCCTCGGGACTGTGCAGGCTCCAGATCTCTTCCCAGTCCGCCACTTTTTTCAGAAAGTAATCATAACGCTCATGGTCAGCCAGCTTCTGAATAGATTCGAACTGCCTGTCGTTGAGTTTGTAAGTCATCAGTCATCAACGCTAATGCATAAAATAGTGGGGGGAGTGTATTACCAGCGCAGGATTGAAAGCAAATGGTACGATAGAATGGTGTTCAGAATTCCGGATAAAAAATAATAACGGAAGAAAAAGCCCCGGAAGCTCTGTTTGGCGATGGGTTTGCCAGCTATAAATAGTCAATAAGGCGTTGGCTCTGGGCTTACTACTACTAAAACGGTATAGTCCGCCCCCTGTTTTATAGTCTGTTTTGTGATCTATGAAGTTGTATAGTACACCGCTGAAGGCTTGTCTGTTGGCGGGTTTGGTTCTGGCAGCCAGAGAGCTTTGCCCATTTTGGCCCACTATGGCTTTCATGGAAGAGATTCTGTTTTTCCTGGCCGGTCTGATTGCCGGCATCCGATTGCCGGATCTGGATTTTGTGATACCGGGGCTGTCCCACCGCTCAGCAATAACCCATTCCTGTATTCCTGCGCTGGTGGTTTGGGCGTTCGGTTTTTCAGCCATTGCCGCAGGTCTGGCCCTGGGAATTGCCTTTCACCTGTCGTCGGATCTGCAACCCAAAGCCTGGACCGGTGGCGCACTGATCAAGTTTCCGTTGCTGGGCAGTATCGGGATGCTGTCGCCCATCTGGTTAATTGCCAATGTGATTGGTTGTCTGGCGATCTTTATGGAAGTGGTTTCCGGTGAACCTGTGGATGCCCGGCTGATGATAATGGCACTCTGTTTAATGGGGGCTGGCTGGTATTTTTTCCAGGAGGAAAAGCGCCCACTGTTACCGTTGATGACCCTGGGGTTTGCTGTTTTGCTGGTTCATGCAGTACGGGGGGGAACTTTATCGGTAAAGCAGGTGTGGCAATATTTTGTTTAGGGTCTGTTGATGTTTTTTGTTACAAGTTCAACAGACCCTCGATTACCGGTCAGTCATGAACGAACTGATTATTGATCGACTGATAATGAAAACGGATTTTATGAAGCTGGTTTTCGATCTCCTGTTTACTCATGTCCATCTCATCGGCCAGCTGATCCAGTGAGTTGCAGGTAAGCCTCAGCTTTTCGTTGACAATGCCCAGAAGGATAAAAGGGTTGAGGTTCTCGGGGTTTTCGAGTTCCATGGCGGCACTCCGTTCAAGTCAGCTGATGAAAAAACACCACTTGGCTGTACTTAAAACATAGCTCAGCTATTTAACTTTGCCTGCCCGGGTTCTCAGTTGCTGTTGCCTGCGTTCGTCTTTCTTTAATTGACGACGATGGACAACGGTCTTGGCAACTTCTGCGCCCATGTGGGCTTCACCTCGTGCCCTGGCCAGCTGCATCTGTTTTTCACGCTCCGAAAACCGTGCTTTTTGCTGTTCGCTCAGCAGGTCAAAACAGTGCGGGCAGCTGACACCCTGCTGGTACATATCACTTTGCTTATCGGCTTCCGTAATGGGTAAACGACAGGCGTTGCACTGGTCGTAGGAGCCCGGCTCAAGGTCATGATTCACCGTCACCCGTTCATCAAAGACAAAGCATTCACCTTCCCAGAGTGACTGCGCTTTCGGTACCTCTTCCAGGTATTTCAGGATGCCGCCTTTCAGATGGTAAACCTCGTCAAAGCCTTGTTCTTTGAGCAGGGCCGTGGACTTCTCGCAGCGTATGCCGCCAGTGCAGAACATGGCCACCTTTTTATGAGTTTCAGGATTCAGGTTGGCATTGACATATTGCGGAAACTGCCGGAAGGAATCTGTCTTTGGATTGATGGCGTGCTTGAAGGTGCCCACCTGAATTTCGTAATCGTTACGGGTATCCACCACAAGGACTTCAGGGTCACTGATCAGGCTATTCCAGTCTGCCGGTTCCACATAGGTCCCGACGGCCTTTTGTGGGTCAATGTCTTCCACTCCCATGGTGACAATCTCTTTTTTGAGTTTGACCCTGGTTCTTTTGAACGGCATGGATTCACTGAGGGACTCTTTGTATTCAATGGGGTTCAGACGGGTATCCCGGTTAAGCCAGGCCAGCAGCGCATTGATGCCTTCCCGGGTGCTGGCCACGGTGCCGTTAATGCCTTCCCGGGCAAGCAGCAGCGTCCCTCTGATATGGTTTGCTTCCATGGTTCTGAGCAGGGGTTCCCGCAGGCTGGTGAAGTTCTTCAGGGTAACGAATTTATAGAGGGCACAGACCACGATATGAGCGTCTGTTTGAGTGTTTTCTGGAGGCGAGAGTGTCATTGTCTTTATTGTCCTTGGTTAGCGGTCCGGAGCGTAAGTCCGGAGCTAGGAAAGGAATTCTAGCAGAGGCAGGCAGCCTTGAAAAATCCAGCCAAGGCTACAATAGTGCAGAATAATAATGGCCAGATTAAGAATAACACCATGACCCAACCGGTAATTGAACTGCTGCAATCGCACCGATCCATTCGCAAATTCACGGAACAGCCGATCGCAGAGTCCTTGTTGAGAGACTTGATCAGCGCGGGCCAAAGTGCCGCCACATCCAGCAATTTGCAGGGTGTCAGTGTTATTCGGGTCAGAAACCCTGAAACCCGCAAAGCCATGGCAGAGCTTGCCGGTGGCCAGACCTATGTGCAGCAGGCGGCTGAGTTTCTGGTGTTCTGTGCTGACCTGCATCGCTCTGGCTGGTGCTGTGAACAGTCGGGCAACACCATGGCAGACGGAATGACCGAGCATTTCATTATTGCCACGGTTGATGTTGCCCTGTTTGCCCAGAACGTGGTGGTCGCTGCTGAGTCAGAAGGGCTGGGTATCTGCTATATCGGAGGTCTGCGCAATGACCCGCAACAGGTCAGTGATTTGCTGGCGTTGCCGGAATATGTCTACCCCGTTTTTGGCCTCTGCCTTGGGTACCCGGATCAGGATCCGGAGTGTAAACCCAGACTGCCGCTGGAAGCTGTGCTGATGGAGGAGCATTACCAGCCAGTGAATAAGGCGCTGGTGGCTGAATATGATGAAACTATGAGAGCCTATTACCAGCGGCGGACCAAAGGCAAGCTGGATCGGGTCTGGTCTCAGGAAATGTCGGCCTTGCTGGGTAAAG
The DNA here is from genome assembly GCF_049310205.1 of Endozoicomonas sp. ALC013. Classification (NCBI taxonomy): domain Bacteria; kingdom Pseudomonadati; phylum Pseudomonadota; class Gammaproteobacteria; order Oceanospirillales; family Endozoicomonadaceae; genus Endozoicomonas; species Endozoicomonas sp. ALC013. Next base: position 14,962 of record NZ_JBLYNS010000042.1, read on the forward strand.
AATCCCGCCCTCACATGAGGTCGTTTCTGGAGAAAAAAGGGTTCAGGATGCGCTGATTCAACTGAGATAAGCTGTTGCTTTAGTACATTGTTTCAATGAGTTTGACGGGTTGTCGTGCCTCCGCATTCCTTTCTTCCTGAGGCTTGTCGAAGGGCGCAAACTCCGGCCCCCGATAGATCGTGCCAAGCCCCCTTCGTCCGTGCATCCTGAGCGGAGCCGAAGGGCGCTCAGGGTGAACGGAGATTGTACACATCAAACTTTATAAACTGATGCAAGAAAAAATGAGGCAAGCTAATGAACCCATTTCTCTTTGAGAGTAACGAGGCATTTATTAACGGTCAGTGGGTTGGTGCACAAAGTGGCCACACCTATTGGGTAACAAATCCCGCTACCGGACAACAGATTGCGGAAGTACCGGATATGGGGGCAGCAGATGCTGAACAGGCTGTTGAAGTAGCCAGTGAGGCCTTTAGTTCATGGAAAAGAACCACAGCCAAAGAGCGGGCAGGGCTTTTGATGAAATGGTTCCAGCTCATGACTTCGTATGCGGAGGACCTTGCTCAACTGTTAACCCTTGAGCAGGGAAAACCCTATAAGGAGGCATATGGTGAAGTATTGTATGGCGCATCCTTTATCGAATGGTTCGCCGAGGAAGGCAAGAGAACCTATGGTGATATCATTCCCTCTACGATGGCAACTGCCCGCTATTTAACGATGAAGCAACCGGTGGGGGTGGTCAGTGCCATAACGCCATGGAATTTTCCCGTTGCCATGATTGCTCGAAAAGCAGCACCGGCACTGGCAGCTGGCTGTACTATTGTTATCAAGCCAGCTGAAGACACCCCATTATGTGCGTTTGCGATGGCCAGGCTTGCGCAGCAGGCCGGAATTCCTGCGGGTGTGATTAATGTTATTACGTCGTCGTCTGCTGTAGAGACTGGTTCGGTGCTAACCACGCACCCTTTGGTTCGAAAGGTTTCCTTTACGGGGTCAACGCCGGTTGGTAAGCATCTTATACGTCAGAGTGCCGATACGGTAAAAAAAGTTTCCATGGAATTGGGCGGAAATGCTCCATTTATCGTCTTTGAAGACGCAGACATCGACAAGGCAGTGCAAGGGGCGTTGATTTCAAAATACAGGAATGCTGGCCAGACCTGTGTATGTACGAACCGCCTTTACGTACAGGACGGGGTCTACGATGAGTTCCTGGAGAAGTACACTGCAGCTGTTGCGGCACTTAAGGTGGGTAATGGCCTTGATAAAGAGACAGACATAGGCCCTATGATAAATAGCCGCGCAATAGAAAAAATTGCGTACCTCGTTAACCTGGCAAAAGAACAGGGGGCTACCGTGCATATGGGCGGGTCCCGATCCAATGTCGGAGACCTGTATTTTGAACCCACCATATTGACCAGTGTTGATGAAAGCATGGATGTGGCTCACCAGGAACTGTTCGGACCGGTCACTACGGTGTTCCGGTTCAAGTCAGAAGCTGACGTCATCCATCGGGCAAATAATACGCCGTTTGGGTTGGCTGCCTATTTTTATTCCCGTGATCTGTCACGAGTCTGGCGGGTCAGCGAAGCATTGGAGTATGGCATGGTCGCTGTTAATGAAGGTATCCTTTCCACCGAGGCAGCACCATTTGGCGGCATCAAAGAGTCCGGCATCGGGCGGGAAGGCTCAAAATATGGCATCGAAGACTATCTTGAAATCAAATATGTTTGTCTTGGTGTAGGAGAATAATCGGGTTTTATTTGATATTGGTTAATACCCTGATCAAGGTTTCGCTCAGCTTTTGGCTGGCCTTGCCCAGATTGTTCAGAAACTGCTCAACATTATCCAGTTCGATATCGATATGATCGGTCACGGATTTGATCGGCAGGAAGTCGATGCCGTAAAGATGAGCGGTGGCAGCAACGGCGGCACACTCCATCTCTTTGGCCATACCCTGGTTTTGCCTGATCCACTGCCTGTCGATATCCGGCATATCGAGGGAGTTGCCTGTGGTGACCACTCCAAGCTTATGCTCAATACCCTGAAAGTATTCGGGGCGATAGGCGGTTGGATAAGCGCCCATGGCAAAACGGTCAAAGCCTTTCAGGGGAACCCGGTGGTCATGGTAAACCACCGGCTGGTCGGAAGTGATGATATCTGCAATATCAGCATCGGCTGAAAAAGCACCGCAGGTGCCCGCATTAATGATCAGCTCCGGAGCAAACTCAATAATGGCGGACTGGGTATTCAGCGCGGCAAACTCGGTGCCTATCCTGTCGACACCGTACTCACTGGATGTGCCATTCAGGGAGATCATGATGGTATTACCAGCAAACTCACCCTGAAAGCGGGGGAAGTGACTTTGCAACCGGGGATCGGCGGGCAGTGCCTTGAGACCCAATTGATCAATGATTGGCCGGGCTTCCGCTGCCATGGCCATAATGATCAGAATTCGTTTCGACATTAGCTCTCCAGCCAGATATCCCTGGCCCATAACCAGATGGATGGCCAGCTGTCGTCAGTCACTTCACCGTCAGCCCAGCGAACCACTTCTCCTTCTTCGGAAATGCCATAGTATTCACCATTGCATTCACAAATGGGGATCAGCTCTCTCGGCAGACCTTCAGCCCAGGCATTGGCTGCGACTTCCGGCAGATAAGTATGGGATTGGGGATCAGTAACCGTCACCGGTTCAATGGAGCCATAAATAACATCACTGACGTGCAGCAGAAACTCCCGGAGTTCGTAGGGAAGGGGAATCAGAATCTGTTCTTCCACTTCCACCAGCTGGTCTTCATCCGGCAGTTCCAGTGGGACTGACACATCCAGGGCCCGTTCCCGCAGTTCTTCAATAATATCTTCCATTGTATGCGACCTTTGTCACCCGCTTTCTACGGTGGGAATACCCGGCAGAGGCAGGGTATTCCCAGCTTATTGCTTTTCACCTGGCTGAAATGAATCAGCCTGGTCAGGACTTCCGTTTTTTCCCTGAGAAAACAGCAGGCCTTTTCTTTGACGCAGTACCTGAAGGCTTTCTGGTGCTGCCATTGCGTGATTTATTACCCGAACGCTGTTTTATCGCAGGCTTTCCTGTTTTCAGGTCAGGTTTGCTTCGCTTGTTGCGGGTTTTACCGGCTGGCTCATCAATCTCAGCAGGACGCACCTCGCCATCTTCAAAGTAGGGCAGAGGTTCTATTTCCAGTGGTTTTTTGATCAGCTGCTGGATACCGGCCAATAACTTTTTCTCTTCCGGGTTCACCAGGGAGATAGCCCTGCCTTTTTGTCCGGCGCGGCCGGTGCGGCCAATGCGGTGCACGTAGTCCTGGGGAACTTTGGGCAGGTCATAATTGATGACCAGCGGCAGCTGTTCGATATCCAGGCCTCTGGCGGCCACATCCGTTGCTACCAGAACATCAAAATAGTTATCCTTAAAATCTTCCAGTGTGCGAATACGCAGGTACTGACTTTTATCGCTGTGAATGGGCTGGGCATTGATGCCGTCTTCTGCCAGCAACTCGGCAACCTTGTTGGCGGCTTTTTTAGTGCGGACAAACACCAGCACTTTCTGCCAGCGACCACCATGGATGAGATAGCTGAGAATCTCCGGTTTGTCCTGCTGGTCCACCGGGTAGAAAGACTGGGACACGGTGTTAGCAGCAGAGTTGGGGTTTTCCAGTTCAATCTTGACCGGATGGCGCATGAATTCATGGGCCAGCTGTTTAATGTCTTTGGAAAAGGTGGCGGAGAACAACAGGTTCTGACGTTTTGTCGGCGCGTTTTGCACAATGTGTTGAATATCGTCACGGAAACCCAGGTCCAGCATCCGGTCGGCTTCATCCAGCACCAGTATTCTCAAACTGTCCAGTTGGATATGCTTCCGGTTGATCATGTCCACCAGGCGACCGGGTGTCGCCACCAGGACATCAACGCCTTCTTTCAGAACCTGCAACTGATCGTCAATATCTACGCCACCATAGACGGCAGCTGTCTTGATAGCCGTGTGCTTGCCATAGGTCTGGAAACTATTATCAACCTGAATGGCCAGCTCCCTGGTAGGGACCAGCACCAGGGCGCGGATCGCTTTACTGGTTCTCATCTGCGCCAGCCGGTGCAGGATTGGCAAAGTGAAACTGGCGGTTTTACCGGTGCCGGTCTGGGCAGATGCCATCAGGTCACGGCCAGTTAAAGCCATGGGAATCGCTTTGGCCTGAACTGGGGTGGGATTCTGGTAGCCCGCTTCATTGACTGCCTGAATCAGCAACTCATCCAGCCCAAGAGCGGAAAAAGGTAGGTTATTGCTCATGTGTATTATTTCCTGCGCCTGGGTGGTTCAAAACCGGAATCGGTTGAGGTGGTTGCAGTGGTGGGTTTGGCTTCGGCCGCCGGTGTACGACGTTTGCCCACGTTCTTCTGCTCCCGGTGACGTTGTTTATCCGCCGGTTGTTTTTTACCAGCGCCTTTTTTACCGGCCGGTTTTTTCTTGCCGGCGGCTTTGCCAGAACTTTTCAGCTTTTTGGGGCCTTTATAGCTGCCCGGCAGTTCTTTGATGGTGCGTTTCTCAAACCGCAGCCGGAGGTAGCGTTCAATACCCGACATCCGGTTCCATTCGTCCGGTCCAATCAGGGAGATGGCCAGCCCCTGTTCTCCGGCACGTCCGGTACGGCCAATCCGGTGGACATAGTCATCACCGTTACGGGCCATTTCCAGGTTGATAACCAGTTCCACACCTTTGATATCCAGGCCTCGGGCTGCCACATCGGTAGCAATCAGAATGTTGATCTTGCCATCCAGCAGCAGGCGCATAACGTGCTTGCGCTCCCGCTGGTCCATATCCCCGTGGAGTACGCCGACCTTCAGGCCTTTAACCCGGATTTTGCCGACAAACTCCTCAGCCCGGGCTTTGGTATTGGTGAACACCAGGGCTTTGTCATAGGTTTCATTCCGAAGCAGCCAGATCAGCTGTTTTTCTTTATGGGCGGCATCGTCCGAGAGAATAATCTGCTGGTGGATATTGGCGTGCTTTTCCTGGACAGAGTTCAGCTTCAGACGGGCTGGGTCGTTCAATACCTGGTAGGCCATTTCACCCAGGCCCCGGGCTTCCAGGGTTGCTGAGAACAGGAAGGTCTGGCGATCGCCATGGCACTCTTCCACGATACTCAAAACATCGGGACCAAAGCCCATATCCAGCATGCGGTCCGCTTCATCCAGTACCAGGTATTCCAGGTCGCTGAAATCGTGGTTGCCGTTTTTTATATGCTCAATCAGGCGGCCGGGGGTGGCAATAATGATTTCGGGGTTTTTCCGCAGAGTGTTTACCTGATGGCGATAGTCCTCACCACCAACGATCAGCCCTGCCTTGATGTAGGTATAGCGTGCCAGGGCTTCACACTCTTTTAACACCTGCAGGCCCAACTCCCGGGTAGGCACGAGCACCAGTGCCCGGGTACTGGTTTTGGGCGAAGGGGTGGTGTGCATATGGTTGAGCATGGGCAGCAGAAACGCTGCGGTCTTACCACTGCCGGTTTCTGCGCTGACCATCAGATCCTTGCCGGTCATAGCCAGAGGCAGGGTTTGTTCCTGAACCGGGGTGGCCTGTTCAAACCCGAGTTCAGAGAGTGCTTTTTGCACCCGTTCATGGAGAGCCAGCTCAGAAAAAAGCAATGGGGAGTTCCTCGACCATAGGTGAAATACGGTTTTCTAGAAGGGAGATAAATGGTGAAGTATTCTATGACTGATGACTTGGAAAGCCAATATGTGAAAATTCATAAATAGTGAGTGGTTTGCGGTGGCTGAAGCAATGGGGTTTCAGTTACCCAACTCCCTGCATTGTTACTGGCTATAACGCTCCTTTGATATTAACATCCCGTTTTTCAGGCATAGTCTTCCCCGAATGCGTTTAGATAAATACCTCTGCGAAAGTACCGAACTCTCACGTGCCAATGCCAAAAAATGTTTGCACCGAGGTGAAGTGACCTGTGATGGCATTGTGGTAAAAAACAGTGCCTTCAAAGTGCCGGATACCTGTGAAGTCCGTTTGCTGGGTGAGCTGGTCAAAGCTCGCGGGCTGCGCTATATCATGCTCAACAAACCCGAAGATACGCTCTGTTCCAATGTGGATGAGGTCTATCCATCGGTTCTCTCGTTGCTGGATATTCCCAAGGCTTATTCACTCCATATCGCTGGCCGCCTGGATGCAGATACGACAGGGCTGGTATTGATTACCGATGATGGGCAATGGTCCCATCGCTTGGCCTCGCCCGTAAAAGTGTGTGGCAAGCGCTATCGCGTGCAATTAGCCGACCCTCTGCCAGAAGATAAGACCGCAGAACTGATTGAGCGGTTTGCCAGCGGTATTGAATTGAAAGGTGAGAAAGCACCGACCAAGCCTGCCTTGCTGAAAGTTCTGACACCCTCAGAGGTATTGTTGACCATTACTGAGGGTAAATATCATCAGGTTAAGCGTATGTTTGCGACCATTGGCAATAAAGTGGTGAGTCTGCATCGCGAACAGGTTGGGGATATTGGCCTTGATGTATCTCTGAGGCCCGGGGAGTGGCGCTATCTGACTCAGGATGAAATCGACTCAGTGTGATCGGCTGACCCGGAAGAATAGCAAATAAGCCCTGCTAATGAATGCCACCTCGCCACGGGCGCTATGCTCAGACAGTCTTTAATCATTTAACTGTGGATCAGCTTGCGGACTTTTTTTGCATGGAGGCGGCAACGGCAAACAGGTAATTTTCGAGGGCGACGGTGGCGCTAAATCCTTCCCATACAGGCACCAGACTTTAAATTGCGTGGTATCAAGGCTTATGGTGACGATATGGCTGCTGTTGGCATTGAATTCTGCCAGGCCGAGCCGGTAAGAGTGGTGCAGGGAGGCTTTTACCTGTAACTCTTTGCGATCAGCCTCAATGCCAATGATCAGAGCGTTGCCGCTACAGTCACAGATGGCAACATGGGAGCCATCGTGGTTAAACTGACCTGATTGAACCCCGCTTTCTGGTACAATATTGCCGATTTGCAACCACTGGCCACTGGCATTACGAGAGTGGATTCTGGCTTGGTGATTGACGCTGTGTTTTGTTGAGTTGTTTCCGGACAGGGTCAAAATTCGGCAGCTATCAGCGCTGAATTGGGTGGAGGTGATTTGACGTTTATGGGTAATGGAATATTGCTGTGACCAACTCCTGTGGTCTACATCAAACTCGTAGATTTTCGCCGAGCAATCATCACTGGCTGTTATTATCAGGAGACTATTGGGACTAAAGCGGGCAGATCTAACCCGCCCGGTATGGTGAATAACCGCTTTAAACTGCCAATTGTTGCCGGTGTCACAACTGAAGATTTTGCAGGTATGATCACTACTGGCCGTCACGACATGTCTGCTGTCAGGGCTGAAGAAAGCTGTCCAAATCCGTTCTGAGTGGGTGATGTCGGCTTTTTTTGTCCAACGGCCATCGGCATTAACGCTGTAAATCGTTGCTGTCTGGCCGCCATTCTGATGAAGGCTGACGGTGATGATATGGTTGCCATCCGGGCTGAACCTGGCTGAGAACACCCTGCCATTATGGTTCAGGGTGGTTCTTGTCAGCCATGTGCCGTTGGCAAACTCATGGATTTTTACGGTGTGATCATCACTGGCAGTCACTAGCAGGCGGCTATCAGGGCTGAATTCAGCTGAATTAACAATCCCCTCATGGGTAATCCTCGCTGTTGATGCCCAGCAGCCAGTTTGATCCACTGAGCAGATGTATGCACTCATATCTTCGCTGGCCGTCACTGCATGGCGACTATCGGGGCTGAAGGTGGCCGATACGATCTCCTTTTCATGGGCAAGGAAGAGTTGCCCTGCCCAGCAGTCAGTGGCAGTACGGCTGGAGATTTTTACCGCCCGGTAGCCACAGCGGCTCATTATATGGCGTTTATCAGCGCTGAGGGAGACCGCCCTGACGCAGCCCCAGCGATGAATGGAGATCTCCCTGTGGTCAAGGTTCTTCGCTGACAGGATATGAATTTTTGCACAGCAATCGGCACTATCACAGTTGGTTACCAGGTAGCTGACATCACTGGGAGTGAGCAGGCACAGGTCGGATTTAAAGGACTTGCACTGAATGTCTGATACTAAAGCCGGGTTAAAGGCTGGAAAGTCAAACATGAGTTTAGCCACCCGGTAAAACAGGCGTTGAGGGAACGATGTTATCTTTTCCGGGTTGCAGGCCTCAAGGTCGTCCGTCGCCTCCCCGGCCAGCTGGCTGCAAAGACGGCTGACCAGCACTTCATCACGGGTAAACTGCATAAGCCAGGCTTTCAGTTTATGTTGGCTGAGTTTTTCGCGATCCGGGTGAATTGCTGCTTTTGTGATGTCTCGAACTGTGCGTACCATGCCTGGCTCCTGACGGTCAGAATACTGGTGGCTAAATTCCTTAAATCCAGACAGGTTTTTTCTATCGCCACAATATCTCTGTGTGATAAATAACCCAAAATCCGTAATAAAGGTTCACTTGGCATGGCCAGTAATGGAAAGCAGTCCCGGGCAGGAACAGTGGTGACACCATGGCTGGTACCATTTTCTGTCGGATCATTGGTCTCAAGTAACGGCTCATTTTTGACGGGCGAAACCTCAGTTTCTATTGTTATTTTAGCGATTTTACTGGGTTGTAGATGATCGCATGTAGAATTTGCCAGTCTTTTTTGAGGAGTTACGGTCTCAAAAGCTAAAGCGTTATAGTCATTAGGTTGGCCAACTTTATTGGTATTCATCTTTAAAACTTCCATGGTACGGAGTAAGGGTGATCCTTGTTAATGGCATGATTTAACTCGTGCGGTAGCTTTGAGTCTTCCGGAGGGAACAGAGATTTAATATCTTCGATCGGACGTACATGGAACTGGGTGAGGGTGTTTTGTAGAAGAATGTGACAGGTGTCAGCCCTGGAAAAGGTTACCGGAACTTTGTGGAGTGTATCGTTGATTGACTTGCCAGCAAAAAATCGGTAACGGTCTTCCTGGACCTGGAAGACATGTAACAGGAGGTAAGTGTTGCCGGAATTGCTACCGTAAGTCCGCAATTCGAAAGCTGCACCGACATTGTTCGCTGTTATGTTAGGGTTCTGCATACTCTTATTCCTTTAAGCTTGTGATTGGTATGTTGTTGAATGTCAAACAGCCACACTTTAAGACAGATTTCTGAAGCAAAAGTTCATGGGAGCCAGTGTGACCGTGTTGGTAGGATCGGGTTCAGTTTCATTTGCTGAGATCGCCCTGTCTGATGCAACCGGGAAAACAACTGGCTTTCAATGCGCTGATGTTTGAGAACCAACCGATCTGTTTTCGGTCAGCGTGCTGGCTGGACAAAAAGACTGAAGTTTTACCGGGGATCAGGCTCAGTGGTTTGGTATCGACGCCGGGCGGATAAGAAAAGGAGATCGAGCGGATATCGTGGTAATCAGCCCGGTGATATGGACTTAAGAGCGCAGCTGTCGGGCTACGCTCTAATTCTATGGCTGAGGACGATTACATCACACGCATGCCAAGCTGAGCGCCTTCGTGAGGCTCAAGAATCCACAGATCCTTACCGCCGGGGCCTGCGGCCAATACCATGCCTTCACTCACACCAAACTTCATTTTACGTGGAGCCAGATTGGCCACCATAACCGTATGTTTGCCCACCAGGGCTTCTGGTGCATAGGCAGACTTGATGCCGGCAAAGACATTGCGAGGCTCGGGTTCGCCAATATCCAGGGTCAGACGCAGCAGCTTGCCCGCCCCTTCCACCAGTTCGGCGTTGACAATTCTGGCGATACGCAGATCAACTCTGGCGAAGTCATCAAAGGTGATTTCATCGGCAACAGGGTCTTTCTCTAACCATTCAGAAGAAACAGCAGACGTTTCAGCTGGCTTATTGGATGATTCCATCTGGGCCAGGACCTCCTTACTGGCTTCGATCATGGACGCTACTTTATCGGCTTCGACGCGGGTCATCAATGGTTCAAATTTATTGACGTGGTGATCCAGAAGCAGGGTCTGGCTGTCCTGCCAGGTGAGAGGGGCAACATTGAGGAAGGCCTCCGCTTTCACCGTCATGGCTGGCAGTACCGGCTTGAGATAGATCATCAGTAGTCGGAACAGGTTGATGCCGGTGCTGCAGATGTCATGCAGAACCTTATCCTTGCCCTGTTCTTTGGCAACTACCCATGGCTTCACTTCGTCAATCCAGGCATTGGCTTTGTCTGCCAGGGCCATGATCTCACGCATCGCCTTGCCAAATTCGCGGCCTTCATAGTGCCCGGCAATACGCTGTGCCGCTGCCTGGAAGTCGGCGGTGAGTTCCGGTGCGCTCTTCTCGGAAGAAAGGGTGGCAGAAAGCCTGCCGCCAAAACGCTTATTGATAAAACCGGCATTACGGCTGGCAATATTGACCACCTTGCCCACCAGATCCGAGTTTACCCGTTGGATAAAGTCATCGGTATTCAGGTCAAGGTCATCAATACGGTTGGAGAGTTTGGCGGCGTAGTAATAACGCAGATACTCAGGGTCCAGGTGTTCCAGGTAAGTACGGGCGGTGATGAATGTGCCACGGGACTTGGACATCTTTTCACCGTTCACGGTCAGATAGCCATGCACATTCACACGGGTTGGGGTGCGATAGTTGGTACCGTGGAGCATGGCTGGCCAGAACAGGCAGTGGAAGTTGACAATGTCCTTGCCAATAAAATGGTGCACCTCGCACTGGCTGTCTTTCTGCCAGTACTCATCAAAGTTCAGGTCATCGCGGCGCTGGCAGAGGTTTTCAAATGCTGCCATATAACCAATGGGCGCATCCAGCCATACATAAAAGTATTTACCGGTTTCTCCAGGAATTTCAAAGCCGAAGTAAGGCGCATCACGGGAGATATCCCAGTCCTGCAGACCGGCATCCAGCCACTCCGCCAGTTTGTTGGCAATTTCTTCGGAGATGGTGCCAGAGCGGGTCCACTGCTTCAGGAAGTCAGCAAAATCCGAGAGTTTGAAGAAGAAATGCTCACTCTCTTTGTCAACGGGAGCGGCACCGGAAATGGCTGACCGGGCGTTTTTCAGTTCCGCCGGTGAGTAGGTCGCTCCACAGGCTTCACAGTTGTCGCCATACTGACCAGAGGCACCACATTTCGGGCAGTCACCCTTGATGTAACGGTCGGCCAGAAACATCTGTTTCTCAGGATCATAAGCCTGAATGATATTGCGACTGACAATATGGCCCTTTTCCTTCAGAGACAGGTAAATCGCTTCTGAGAGCTTGCGGTTTTCTTCCGAGTGGGTGGAGTAATAATTATCAAATGCCACATGGAACTCACCAAAATCGCGAACCCGTTCGATGTTAATGCGAGCCACGGACTCTTCCGGTGACATGCCCTGTTTTTCCGCATGGAGGCTGATGGCGGTGCCATGGGCATCATCAGCACAAACGTAGGTACATTGGTGGCCAGACAGTTTCTGGAAACGAACCCAGATATCAGTCTGGATGTATTCCACCAGATGCCCCATGTGTAAAGGGCCGTTGGCATAGGGCAGGGCACTGGTGACAAGTATTTTGCGTTGGCTCATTCGATTCTGTCTTGATGGTCGGATAAAAAAACGGGAATGCGGCATTATACAAACTGTCCAGAGGAAAGCCTATTCGTGAAAAGTTCGATCGTTGACGATCATCATTTACCTCCCTGCTGGTTAACTACTTTTTGGTGCTCCTGAGTATCTGATCAGTCCTTTGACATCAGATTTCAGGAAAATAACAACGTTTAGTAAAAATCCGACTCGGCTTCAGCGTTTTTCAGTTGATCAAACAGTGATGCTGTTTTTTGCTCATAGGATGGAGTAGCAGCAGAATCTTGACGATCTACGTTCCTGGACCCTGGCACATCCACTGACATCGTTCTTTTGCTATCAGGAAGATCTTTTATCACAGAGCTGAGCTCGGCCCGTATGGGGTACTGACTTTTGTACCCCGAGTTTTTAAATTTGCTGATTTCAGCATTCACTCGCTGTTGAATAACGTCCAGGGGCGTGTCTGGTGAAAACGTCTGTTTGTAAACTTCGTAATGTCTCCTTCGGTACTCGTAGGTGATTTTAATACTGCGGGTGCGGGGTCCGTCGGATAATTCCGATGGCGTACCCACGGTTGCTGCTTTTTTTGCTCCGATCACAGACTTTGCCGGACTGGAAATGGATGCGGACCCGGTTCTCGAAGGCTCTGCCTGCGGTTTTTGAGTTTCTGTTTGAACGGAGGTGGAGTGATGTTGTTCCACCGATGGGGCCCATCTAACCGACTTTTTTCTGGCTTTTGGGTTTCTGGCTTTTGGGGCTATGGTATCCTGAGCACTGGTGCTTTGGTTGGTGTCCAGTCTTTCAGGTGTTTTTTTTGCCGGTTTAAGGTGGGGGTTGGCCACAGATACAACACTGATTGTGAGTTTCTTGTAGACAGGCTTTTCTTTTTGCATGGATTCAGAGGTTAGCTGAATATCATCCTCATTTTTAGGGCTCAATTGGGTTTCCGCCAAACTGTCAGTCTCTGTGGCAGAATCACTCAACGATGGAAGCACTGAGGCTTTATCCGGTTGGGTGCCCGTTTTCTCAGGTGTGTCATTGATTGCTGTTGCATCGTCATCTTCTTTATCAGCCCCGCTGATTTCCAACTCACCCACTTTACTTTCAAGGCTGTGCGTTATGGTTTGGGTAATCGGATTCTGATCTGCAGCTGCTGGTCCGGTTGTGATATCCATGGATGGCAGATAACTCGCGGAATCTCTGGTTATGACTTCATCTTCGAGATGACCACTATCGTCACTGCCGCTGGTTTCAGGCCCAGACTGATACTGTTCTTGACTGAAAAACTCATGCGCGGTTACAAACTGCTCCACGGGACTTCCTGGTGATCCCTGGTCTGTCTCTATATCAACTGGATATTCCTGAATTTCATAGACACCTTCTGTAGAAGATGCGGATGAGGAGGTACTGAGTTGGTCATCCTGTGAGAGCTGGTTTTGTAAAGTGCTGTCGGTTGAGCCTGATGGTGCTTCCGCCGTGTCGGCATCAGGCTGTTCAAACGGTGAGGCAGCAGCTGGAGCATCCTGAACGGTCAGTTCCGCCCATGTTTCTGATGATGACAGCCCGGTGATGTCCGGTTCAGTGATGTGCGTTTCGAGGCTCTGTTGGCGTATCGGTTTGATTTCAGTTGCCCTGACCGGTTGGCTGCTGAGGGAGGATTGAGGCTGGTCAGCACGATGCTCCCGTAAACGTGGCAGCGACGCTGTGTGTCCTTCTAATAAAATCCTTAAACGTTCAGCCTGTTCGTCTGCCCTGGCGAGAAGGGCAGAAAACGACTGGCTGGTGCTCTTCTTATTGGTGTTCAGTGTGAAAGCTGACTGATAGTGTTGATCCGGGATTTTCCGCTTTCTGGTCGGAAGCTGTTTGGCATGTCCCTCTGCTGAGGGATGCAGGTGAGAAGAGAGTTGCAGAGTATCAGAATCAGGCGAGAATTTATCAGTCTTCATGCCGTGGTAAAGCGTTTTTGCTTCTTCCCGGGACGACGCAGTGGCCGAATGGGGAAGGTTCTGCTCACGGGGACGGTGGATCGTATGATCGTAACCTGAACCTGGGTATTGTAGGTCCATTCTCACTCTCCTGATTAAAAACCTCCTCTTCAGATCATTGAGACCGTTTGAAAGTTTCCTGAGTTGACTATTTTCTCGCTAAGTAAATATTCGTATTTTTTAATTCTTTTGAAATCAAGGCGCTAATTTTTGCAACTGATGATTATATTAGTGATCTACGGCCGTACAAAGATGGTTTTTTATCATGAATTTTTTAATTATGTTTCGAGGCAATCGTTGATAAAATAATGTCAGCAAGACATGGGCTTACATTCATCAGGAGACCCGTGGGCCTCACAAGCACTCTGGTTCGAGTGCGCTAATTTGTCATGAGCCAGTGCTGATGGTTTTTGTGTCCTTTACTCATTGCCATGTCATGGCTTCGGCAGCAAACTTCCCTGTCCGGGCTGACAATGGTTATTCCTGTGTCGCTTTTTCTGTGTTTATGAAACCGTATGGCAAACAGGGTGATATCATTGATCAAGCTAGACCAGAAACGGGAAGGCAGGTATTGTTGATTACATGACTGACGAGAACAAACACTACATTCGCCGACGCAATGCGGGCGCATTACCCTGGGAAATTGAGCCGGATACCCGCAAGCAGGAAGAGCATCCTGTGTTTGGTCAGGCTCAGCCTGTCATCCGTGAGGGGGCCCGGGTTCAGCCTTTGCCGGAAGATTTTGCTCCATCCCGGGAAATTCTGGAGTTTCTCCAGGCCCATCAGGGCATACCCCTGGAATTTATTGCTACCCAGCTGGTTGATTTCAAGTTGTACTGGCATGAAACGGGTGAGGCGCGAAAAGCCTGGCAGAACAAGTTCAAATCCCACGTCATTTACCAGTGGAAGCGGAATCAAAGTGAAACAGGGCAAAGATCTCATCGATCAACAGCTGAAAAGCTTACAGACCGGAGCTGGGACGACGGCTTCCAGTTCGAAGACTGCGAGTGATCAGCGCTCCATCGCTCAACAAGCGCCTGCGGCCTGTGATCCGGCAGCGTCCGGACCTGGTACGCAACAGGCCCGTTCCGGGGCCGATCATGTTGATGCCATTAATGCGGTTTTCACGCTACTGGAAGATGCTTATCCCCTGAAGTTCAAGCGGGCTTTCCAAACCCATGAAGATATCATCCGAGCCAAGCGGGTCTGGAAAAACTCTCTGCAGGAATTCAGCCCCCGTCGTATTTTGATGGCGGCAAAAAAGGCGCTTGATACCGCTAAATTTTTTCCCGATCTCAGTGATATCCGTGAGCAGTGCAAGCTGCGATACGATGAAGTGGGGCTAAAAGAGCCCCTGCAGGCTTATTATGAGGCCTGTTATGCCCCGCACCAGCACAGAGACTATCCATGGTCGCATATTGCGGTCTATCTTGCCGCCCGTGAAACCGGTTGGATGATGCTGCGCAGTGAAGAACAGCGGATCGCTTTTCCGGTATTTGAGCGAAACTATGAAATACTCTGCAACCGGGTACTGGAAGGTGAAGATCTGGAGGCCAGTATCCTGAAAGGGATTGAAGATAGTCGCAGTAAAGAAGTCACCCGTCTGGCAGAAGAGGCGGCGCAACAGCATCAGCGGGAGACGATGATTTCCCAGGGTATTGATCCGGATAATGGGGCATCAGCCCGGGATCGGTTAAGGACAGTGTTTGACCAGGGCTGATACTGAATCATCCCTGATGCAATGCAGGGAGCCCTGAACTCCGTGAATCGACTGAACAGTATTGGCAGTAAATCCTGCGCGGTGATGTGTACGCAAAGCTGGCCTCTTGAATTTCTCGCCTCAAACCCTCATTAAACCGAATATTATTTTCCCGCCGACTGGAGTGTGGCCATGAATCCAAGCCGAGCCGATATTGAAGCGGCGATCCGCAGCTATCAGGACCCTTACCTGAAAAACAATTTGCTGGATGCTGGCTGTCTTGAATCCCTGAACATTGACCATGGCAACGTCAGCGCCTCACTGGTGCTGGGTTACCCGGCCAAAGGCCTGTGTCATGGGGTGGCCCAGATGCTGGCCAGTAAAATCGAAGATGTTGATGGCGTTGCGTCGGTGGATGTTTCGGTCAACTGGCAAGTGGATCCGGCACCGGTTCAGGGTGAGCTGGAAACCATGGCCGGTGTGAAGAACATCATTGCCGTGGCTTCCGGTAAAGGTGGGGTGGGTAAATCCACCACCGCAGCAAATCTGGCATTGGCACTGGCGGCAGAAGGTGCGCGGGTGGGTATTCTGGATGCCGATATCTATGGCCCGAGTATGGGGCAGATGTTTGGTATTGCCGATGGCACCCGGCCGGACGTGAAGAATGAGAAATTTTTCGTGCCCATTGAGGCCCATGGTATCCAGGTGATGTCCATGGCGTTTCTGGTGACCGAAGATACCCCTGTGGTATGGCGTGGCCCCATGGTCAGTGGTGCCCTGATTCAGTTGCTGACTCAGACGATGTGGCATGACCTGGATTACCTGGTGATTGACCTGCCTCCGGGCACCGGTGACATTCAGTTAACCCTGGCTCAGAAAATTCCGGTTTCCGGCAGTGTGGTGGTGACAACACCTCAGGATCTGGCGCTGATTGATGCCAGAAAAGGTGTGGAGATGTTCCGCAAGGTTGGTGTGCCTGTTCTGGGCGTGGTGGAAAATATGGCGGTTCATATCTGCTCAAACTGTGGCCATACCGAGCATCTGTTTGGTGAAGGTGGGGGAAGCCGTATCGCTGATCAGTTTGAAATCGACCTTTTGGGCTCCCTGCCTCTTTCCATGATGATTCGTGAACAGGCAGACCAGGGCGCGCCTACGGTTGTTTCTGAACCGGAATCACAGATCGCCATGATCTACCGGGATATGGCCAGGCACATGACGGCAAAACTGTGGTTACGTCATCAGCAGGCCCCGGCCGTGCCATCCCTGTCAGTGGTGGATGACTAAAAGTGTTTGATTTTCTGGCGGACTTTGTCCAGAAACTGGCTTAACCGGGGTTTGGCAATCTTATCCATGCGGTACAGGGTCAGCCAGTCAATATCCCTGCATTGGGTGACGGCCTTCAGGCTCAGTTTCATCATTTTGCGGGGTGGGTTACCGATCAGGGCCATCCGCCAGCGGGATGCGCCCTGGGTGGTAATGATCAGAATCTTCTTCAGGTTGGTTAGCTTTGGCTTTACCCCATCCGGACCAAAATCGGCCACGACCGAGGGAAGCCAGACTCGATCCAGCCAGCCCTTCAGGATGGCCGGCGGTCCCATCCACCAGGTGGGATAGATCATGATCAGGGCTTCAGCCCATTGCAGTTGTTGCACATAGTTCTCGACAGT
The DNA here is from genome assembly GCF_049310205.1 of Endozoicomonas sp. ALC013. Classification (NCBI taxonomy): domain Bacteria; kingdom Pseudomonadati; phylum Pseudomonadota; class Gammaproteobacteria; order Oceanospirillales; family Endozoicomonadaceae; genus Endozoicomonas; species Endozoicomonas sp. ALC013. Next base: position 31,887 of record NZ_JBLYNS010000042.1, read on the forward strand.
AGCGGTGTTGTCCCTGTCCTTATAGGTTCTTCGCTCGGCGGTGCTCATTCTGGGCTCAAAATTTTCCTGATAGAGATCCAGCGTTTGTACCTCAAATGATTTTGCCCTCAGCTCATCAGACACCACCTGCAAGATGCTGGCGTTGTAACTCTCAGGAACCGGGTGGGCAAAGACAACCAGTGTTTTCATGCAAGCATTCACTCCATGCCTTTATTCGTCTGGCCTGATTGTAACGCTTATTGAATGGGGCGTAACCGCTGTGTGTTCGTCTATGCTTGGTTGATCACCCGATCTAAAAAGACTAACAGCATGGACAATTTCTTCCAGCAGTGGCGTACCTATCGAACCGTTGTTGACCAGGGCTACATGGGGCACAACAGTATTGCTGACCATATCCTCAGGCAGATAGAGCCGCTGCCGCAAGGTTCGGATATTCTTGATCTGGGCTGTGGCGATGCCGAGGTGTTTTTCCAGCTGCTACCGGAGCTGACGGTCAATGCGTATCGGGGCGTTGATAGTTCTGCTGCGGCTCTTGAGGTTTTGACCCGGCGTTTTAACGGCAGGGATGTGGCGTTTCAACTTGACTGTCAGGATATGATGGATTTTTTATCGTCCTGTGATGGTCAGTTTGACATTATTCTCGCCGGGTTTTGTATCCATCACCTGTCGTTTGATGATAAAAAACGGTGTCTGGAGATGGCTTATCGCTGTCTTCGAGAGCATGGGGTGATGTTTATCTACGATGTATTTTTACAGCCCGGCGAATCCCGGCAGCGATACCTTGCAAATTATCTGGCTTATATGCATTCCAACTGGATAGCCATGTCAGTTCAGGAGTTGGAGGCATTGAGTGCTCATATTACGGACTGTGACTTTCCGGAAGAGGTGCAGACGTTTCGGCAATGGTCAGAAGACGCCGGTTTTAAACAGGTCATAAACCTGTGGGAAGGGGAGTGGCATTCCCATAAGCTGCTTCAGCTTAACCGGGGGTGATGGCACAGTGACGGTTACTCTCTGTTCTCCCTGAATATTGATCTGGGTCAAGATAGTGGTTTACCGCAATAGGTCATACTGATCCCGACGGTGTTTCTTCCGGGAGCCAGGGATATGAATAATGACAACCCCTTAGTTAGCATGACGGCTGAACAAATCATGTGTCAGAAGGTGATGACTGTTCCCTCTGACTGGTCAGTGGATCGGTTGGCGCGCTTTTTGACGGATAAGGCCATTTCCGGTGCGCCGGTGGTGAATAATGCCGGACAGTTGATTGGCGTTGTGTCATTTTCCGATATTGTCCGGCATGCAGACAGTTGTCTGGTTGATCTGGCCAGGCGGGATGATGATTTTTACAGCACCATGATCGACGATTCACTGTCACCGGAAGATCAGCGCTCGTTTCATGATCTGGTGGATCAGTCCGTTCTGGTCAATGATATTATGACGCCGATGGTGTTTGAAGTGTCTCCGGATACACCGCTGATCCACGTCGCTGAAGCGATGGTTAAAGGGCGTATTCACCGGGTTATGGTCACCAGGGATCGCTCACTGAAGGGGGTAATCAGTGCGCTGGATCTGTTGAAGGTAATGACGCTTTAGCGTACTAAGCGTTGATACCCACACCGTTCGTGCTGAGCTTGTCGAAGTACGGTGGCACCATCCTTCGACAAGCTCAGGATGAACGGGGTGTACGGGTATTAACGCTTTGCCGCACTGGTGCATGGTTTCAATGAGTTTGACGTGTACAATCTCCGTTCACCCTGAGCGGAGTCGAAGGGTGCTTGGCACAATCTATCAGACTCCGGAGCTTCCGCCCTTCGACAGGCTCAGGACGAACGGAGTGCGGAGGCACGACAAACCGTCAAACGCATTGAAAGCATGTACTAGGTGTTTGCGGAGTATTGCTCCTGCATTTTCAGGATACTGTACATAAAAAAGGTACCGGTTGACCGGTACCTTTTTGAAGATCGCTAACCGTGTAGTCCAATCAAATCAGAAACGATTAACGAAAGATCCTCATTTCAACCCGACGATTCTGCGAACGGTCGCTTCCTTTGCTGTTGAGGGTAGCAGGGCTGTGTTTGCCTTTACCCGACGTTGTAATACGCTCTTCTTCTATACCTTTATGCATCAGGTACGCTTTTACAGCGAGGGCCCGACTCTCAGAAAGATTCTGGTTTGCCCGGCTTGAACCAATTTTGCAGGTATAGCCCGTGAGTTCGATACGCCTGGAATCACCCATCTGTTCTGCCACCGTATCGAGTAACTTGCGATCTTCCATATCCAGAACCGAAGTTCCAAAATCAAAATATATGGCCTCGGGTGGCTTTTCCGCAAAAGCACAGAAGGGACCAAAGTCACAGTCGAAAACGCTGTTGGTTGATTGGTAATCACTGGCGGCCATTTCACTGCTGGTTTGCTTTAAGCCGCAGGCTGTTGTCAGAAGGGCTGCTGTCAGAAGGGCGGTTATTTTGAGTTGCCTTATCATGGTAATTCTCCATCCATGGTGTTTAATGATGTTTGATTCCCTTTAATGGGAATTTCTACTGAGTATAGTGTTGTGCTTTCCCGTTGCAGGAGCCTGTTGGAAAATCTTTTGGGCAGGTGTCAGTAAGACTGATTTTTGACAGAGTGTGCGGGTTTTCAGGGATGAGCGGCAGGACTCAGGGAGCCACTTGTAAAAGTGCTGCCTCCTGGTCACGCCTCTACACCCCTGGTCATTCGACAGGTGTGGAGAGGTCACCCGGAGTCAGCAACCATCAGACATGAATTTCAGCGCCGGTTAAATCTCAGTCAGTACCAGGGCTGCTGGTTTGTAAGGCAGGTTTTGTGCCTGGGCAACGCTTTCACAGGTAACAACACCCCGGCAAACATTCAGGCCTGCCAACAGGTGAGGATTATCTTCCAGAGCCTTGCGAGTCCCTTTGTTGGCAATCTGAAGAACATAAGGCAGTGTTGCATTGTTCAGTGCCAGGGTAGAAGTACGGGCGACCGCACCGGGCATGTTGGCAACGCAATAATGCACCACTTCATCAACGATAAAGGTCGGTTCGGCATGGGTGGTCGCCACGGAAGTTTCTGCGCAGCCACCCTGATCAATGGCCACATCGACAATAACAGAGCCTGATTTCATCCTGCTAACCAGCTCCCGGGTGATGAGCTTGGGCGCTGCTGCTCCGGGCAGCAGAACACTGCCAATGACCAGGTCAGCGGATAGCACATGCTGCTCGATAGACTGGGAAGTGGAGTATACGGTACGCACACGGTTGCCATATTGGGCATCCAGCCAGCGCAGGGCATCCACTGAACGGTCAAGTACCACCACCTCGGCACCCATGCCGACTGCCATCGCGGT
>NZ_JBLYNS010000043.1:0-35223 GCF_049310205.1 Endozoicomonas sp. ALC013
GGCGAAACTGGTGGACAACGGGCAGGAGCGGACACCAGAGTTGAAAGAGGCTGTGGCCGCGCTGTTACCTCAAGTAAACGCACAGAAAGCTAACTTTAAATCACAGGAAATCGCCAACCTGCTGTGGGCCATGGCGAAACTGGTGGAGAATGGGCAGAAGCAAACACCTGAGTTCAAAGAGGCCCTAGCCGCGCTGTTGCCCCACGTAAACGCACAGAAAGCTAACTTTAAACCACAGGAAATCGCCAACCTGCTGTGGGCCATGGCGAAACTGGTGGACAATGGGCAGAAGCAAACACCTGAGTTTAAAGAGGCCGTGGCCGTGGCCGTGCTGTTGCCCCACGTAAACGAACAGAAAGCTAACTTTAAACCTCAGGAAATCTCCAGCCTGATGTGGGCCATGGCGAAACTGGCAGACAACGGCCAGGAGCAGACACCAGAGTTCAAAGAGTCTGTGGCCGTGCTGTTGCCCCACGTAAACGCACAGAAAGCTAACTTTAAACCACAGGAAATCTCCAACCTGATGTGGGCCATGGCGAAACTGGTGGAAAACGGGCAGCTGCGGACACCAGAGTTCACAGCGGCCGTGGCAGCGATGTTGCCCTACGTAAACGCACGGAAAGCTAACTTTAAACCACAGGAAATCGCCAACCTGCTGTGGGCCATGGCGAAACTGGCAGACAACGGCCAGGAGCGGACACCAGAACTCAACGAGGCCGTGGCCGCGCTGTTGCCCAACGTGAACGCACAGAAACACCAATTTATTCCTCAGCATATAGCCAACCTGCTGTGGGCCATGGCGAAACTGGTGGACAATGGGCAGAAGCAAACACCTGAGTTCAAAGAAGCCGTGGCCGCGCTGTTGCCCTTCGTAAACGCACAGAAATCTAACTTTAAACCACAGGAAATCGTCAACCTGCTGTGGGCCATTGCAAAACTGGCAGACAACGGCCAGGAACGGACACCAGAGTTCAAAGAGGCTGTCGCCGTGCTGTTGCCCTACGTAAACGCTCAGAAAGCTAACTTTAACCCCCAGGAAATCTCCAACCTGATGTGGGCCATGGCAAAACTCGTGGACTACGGCCAGGAGTGGACACCAGAGTTCACAGAGGCCGTGACAGCGCTGTTGCCCTACGTGAACGCACAGAAAGACCAATTTATTCCTCAGGCGGTCGCCAACCTGCTGTGGGCCATGGCGAAACTCGTGGACAGCAGGCAGGAGGGGGCACCAAGGTTCAAAGAGGCCGTAGCCGCGCTATTGCCTCACGTAAACACACAGAAAGCTCACTTTAAACCAAAGGAAATCGCCAACCTGCTGTGGGCCATTGCGAAACTGGGTGAATTCGTTGAGCTGAAGGTGGCTGCCTCTACGTTCGAATCGCTTGTCTACCAAATCAGTGAAAACCCTCAGTTCTCTCAGCAAGACATAATAATGTCTCTCTGGGGAGTAATGGTGTACTGTGCCAGGTTGTCTCTGGTCCCCAATGCCAATAAAAATAACGTGTTTGAAAAGCACATGGATGACCTGTTTACTCCCATGGAAAACACATTCCCGGACAATGAAGAAGAGCAATCCATCATTGCCATGGCCGCAAGTTGGCTTGGGAAACCTTGTCCGTTCGTCCCCCATTACCCGACAAACATGTCAAAACCTCAAACCGACCTCCACGATCAACTCCAATCACGCATTCCCTCTTTGAAGATTGAAGAAGAAAAAAGTCTGAACACATTACCTCCGGTAGACCTGCTACTGCCAGATCACAACATTGTGATTGAAGTTCAGGGACCGTCTCATTACGTGTGTGGTGATTTCAAAACCAGGAATGGCTCGACACTGCTTAAAATCGCACTGCTGCAAAAATCAGGATTTGAGGTCATTGAAATCCCGGTTAGCGAGCTTGGGAACCGGGATTCCATGAAACGATGTATTGATCACATAAAGACCAGGGTAGCCACCCCGCCGCCGGGGCTTGCCTCTGTAGCGCTTAAAAGAAAGTGGGCAGATGAGGCAAGGCATACATGACTATCGATAAAGGAAGGCAACCCTCAGATTACTTTCACTTAACCGCCGAAGAACATTCAGAAGAGCACACCGGCAAACCAAAGAGAAAAAAAAGGAAGAGAAACAACAGCCAGTAATCCCCTCCCTTCCATCATGATTGCCACACTTTTTGTTTTCTGTACCCAGGTTGAAATTACATATCATTGACATCAAAAAAATGGTAACAGATCTATTACCCTGTTTGTCCATCTTTTGGAGGTGGCCCATCACCACCCGGACCTGCTCATCAGGTATGGTGGCTCCAAAACATAAACTGCTGGCATAAGACGTCCGTTTAAAAGTGTTGCTGAGGATCTGGTAATTCAGGGGCTGGTTTTCCATTGGCTTCGCTTCGGCCGGTCTTTCGGACAAGCTGGCCGCCCCGGATGGATCACCGGTGCTGGCAACCTGTCTCTCTATTACCGGCGCGGTGGCAGGCGGTAGTGTTTGCCCATCCCCTGAATTCGGGGGTAAGGCCCGACATGAAGGTACTCTTATTTATCTACTGCGAAACCTGCCATCTGGCCCTGTTGTGCTGCGGGTGTGGTGTGGGGACGGTGTCCTGAAACTGGCTCGGAAGAAGGAGCATCATTAAGGGACGTTGATATAGGCATTGCCATTGTTTCTAGTCTCCTGCCTGGAGTAAATAACCATATTTTGTTGAATACAACCGGAAGCAGTCCGGATAATCCGGTCATTTAGACAAGATAAATTTGAGTAAAGTTCAAACCGGCACAAGAGAAACGCCTCAGGCCTGCCTTTCGCGACAACTTCTCACCCGTGGGAATCAACACCCCTCACTTGCTGTCAATGCAAAATTCCGGAAGACAGTGACCGTTCTCAATGGTGGCAAAGCACTGAAGTCCGGGCTGCTGATGCATTATCGCAACCGGGTCAGTATCAATCTTCATGGGGGAACCTATCGGATAAGCCACGATTACTACCTCAGCGATTTATCCAAAACACAGCATCAGGCTCTGTTTATGGCGTGTAATATGACGAGTGATGAATCTGTTTATAGCTGTGGTAAAACCGAGCAATTCTTAAATGTTATTCAGAAAATCGACATTTAATGTCCCCACTGGTACGACCATGTAATTCCATTTTGGCAGAAACTTAGTTTAGATATTGCAGCAAAATGAACCTCTGCACAGAACAGCTGTCTGCTTTATTATATTTTCGTGAATTAATGAAATATAACTATGCATAGAACCTCTGCTGCTAACGCAAGATCAGGCAATTATTACCACCAACCGGATAACCAGGCCGCTTCTTCAAGGCTTGGGCAATATAGACATGACACGGTAAGACAGAGGGATAATCCCTACCGCACTATCCCGGGGCGTAATGAATTTTACCCTGCTTCTGGCGCATACACTTCTCAAAATCTACAGTGTCGTTCAGTAACCCCTACCCCTGCTCAAGATTTTAATGCCCTTGTCAACCCGGAAATAATGGATGATCTGTTGAGTAAATCTGCTCGTTTCGCTCAACGCTATAATGGGAGTAATCATGGTCAATTTGCCAGTACCATTAAAAAATACGCGTCAGCTTCTAAAAGACCGTTAAATCGAGCGGAACAAAGCCAGCTGATGCGTTTTCTGCAAAATTTTACAGTAACACGGAGCTGGAATTGGCGAAGCCTGACGACAACACTTCATTCATTTACTTCAGCAGGTGCTTTTACCCCTCATCACCCCATGGATGAGGGTGTCAGGCATACTCAAGCTGCCTTATTGTCAACGCTACTTGATGCAATAATATTCAAGTGCCACCTACAACCTGGAGCCAGCGACATTGACACCCAGCCAATCGCCAACCTGCTGTGGGCCATGGCAAAACTGGTGGACAACGGGCAGGTGCAGACACCAGGGCTCAACGAGGCCGTGGCCGCGCTGTTGCCCCACGTAAACGCGCAGAAAGCTAACTTTAAACCTCAGGAAATCGCCAACCTGCTGTGGGCCATGGCGAAACTGGTGGACAATGGGCAGAAGCAAACACCTGAGTTCAAGGAAGCCGTAGCCGCGCTGTTGCCCCAAGTAAACGCACAGAAAGCTAACTTTAAACCACAGGAAATCACCAACCTGCTGTGGGCCATGGCGAAACTGACAGACAACGGCCAGGAGCGGACACCAGAGTTCAAAGAAGCTGTGCCCGTGCTGTTGCTCCACGTAAACGCACAGAAAGCTAATTTTAAACCACAGGAAATCACCAACCTGCTGTGGGCCATGGCGAAACTGGTGGACAACGGGCAGGAGCGGATACCAGGGCTCAAAGAGGCCTTAGCCGCACTGCTGCCCCGGGTGAACGCACAGAAAGACCAATTTATTCCCCGGGCTATCGGCAACCTGCTGTGGGCCATGGCGAAACTGGTGGACAACGGGCAGGTGCAGACACCAGGGCTCAACGAGGCCGTGGCCGCGCTGTTGCCCCACGTAAACGCGCAGAAAGCTAACTTTAAACCTCAGGAAATCGCCAACATGCTGTGGGCCATGGCGAAACTGGTGGACAATGGGCAGAAGCAAACACCTGAGTTCAACGAGGCCGTGGCCGCGCTGTTGCCGCAAGTAAACGCACAGAAAGCTAACTTTAAACCACAGGAAATCAACAACCTGCTGTGGGCCATGGCGAAACTGGTGGACAACGGGCAGGCGCAGACACCATGGCTCAACGAGGCCGTGGCCGCGCTGTTACCCTACGTGAACGCACAGAAAGACCAATTTATTCCTCAGCATATAGCCAACCTGCTGTGGGCCATGGCAAAACTGGTGGACAACGGGCAGGAGCCGACACCAGGGCTCAAAAAGGCCGTGGCCGTGCTGTTGCCCTACGTGAACGCACAGAAAGACCAATTTATTCCTCAGGCTATTGCCAACCTGCTGTGGGCCATGGCGAAACTGGTAGACAACGGGCAGGTGCGGACACCAGGACTCAAGGAGGCCGTGGCCGTGCTGTTACCCTACGTGAACGCACATAAAGACCAATTTACTCCTCAGCATATAGCCAACCTGCTGTGGGCCATGGCGAAACTGGTCGACAATGGGCAGGTGCGGACACCAGGGCTCAACGAGGCCGTGGCCGTGCTGTTACCCTACGTGAACGCCCATAAAGACCAATTTATTCCTCAGCATATAGCCAACCTGCTGTGGGCCATGGCAAAACTGTTGGACAGTGGGCAGGAGCAGACACCAGATATCAACCAGGCTGTGGCCGTGCTGTTGCCCTGCGTGAACGCACAGAAAGACCAATTTATTCCTCAGGCTATCGCCAACCTGCTGTCGGCCATTGCGAAACTGGGTGAATTCGTTGAGCTGAACGTGGTTACCTCTACGTTCGAATCGCTTGTCGGTCAAATCAGTGAAAACCCTCAGCTCTCTGAGCAAGACATATTAATGTCTCTCTGGGGACTAATGGTATGCTGTGCCAGGTTGTCTCTGGTTCCCAATGCCAATAGAAATAACGTGTTTGAAAAGCACCTGGATGACCTGTTTACTCGCATGGAAAATACATTCCCGGACAATGAAGATGAGCAAACCATTATTGCCATGGCCGCAAGTTGGCTTGGGAAACCTTGTCCATTCGTCCCCCATTACCGGACAACCATGTCAAAAACTCAAACCGACTTCCACGATCAACTCCAATCACGCATTCCCTCTTTGAGGATTAAAAAAGAAAAAAGTCTGAACACATTACCTCCGGTAAACCTGCTACTGCCAGATCACAACATTGTGATTGAAGTTCAGGGACCGTCTCATTACGTGGGTGGTGATTTCAAAACCAGGAATGGCTCGACACTGCTTAAAATCGCACTGCTGCAAAAATCAGGATTTGAGGTCATTGAAATCCCGGTGAACGAGCTTGGGAACCGGGATCGGGATTCCATGAAACGATGTATTGATCGCATAAAGACCAGGGTAGACACCCCGCTGCCGGGGCTTGCCTCTGTAGGGCTTAAAAGAAGGCGTGCAGATGAGGCACACATGACCACCGATAAAAGGAAGGCAACCCTCAGATTACTTTCACTCAACCGCCGAAGAACATTCAAAAGAGCACACCGACCAACCAAAAAGAAAAAAAAGGAAGAGAAAAAAATGAAGACCATTGATGATCATTGCGACCACAGCCTCCTGAACAAAAGCATCATGAACCGACAGAACCCACAGGAATGGGCACCAGCATTTCCTGCAGGTTTACCTTGCCAGTGTCGTCATATCCCCTGAAGCGCTTCTCACTGATCACCGCAAAGCCTCTTTGCTCAAGCACTTGTTTTGCCGGGGGTGATTTCAGGGTTTGCTGGGTTAATGTGCCAAGGCTCATAAGTATCCCTTCGGATTGCAGTCGTTGCACCTCCTGGGCGATGGCCTCTTGTGTTGCCATGCTGAGCAGACTGAAACCCTGGCGACACTGCATCTTTTCCAGCCGGGTCATCCCTGTTGGCACCTGCACTTGCCTGAGATCATGGAAGCTATTATGGATGCCACGGGTAATCCCGTTTTGCCGGTCAGTCTTGCAGTCTTTATGGTCAGGGCTAGAACAGGTGTGAATGCCTGCACGGCTGGCAATAAAACGCCGGACATTATCATCCAGGCAGTTTTCCATGTTCTGCAGTGGCAAGGGGGTCAGTTCAAATTTCTCTTTGATGGCCGTCCTGTCAGGTTTGAGATGATACGTCTGGATATAGGAATCCGCCCGACAGTCTTCACTATGGCTGCCAGTGACCTGTAACAGATCAGCGGCACCATGCATGGCAGCTTCCAGTTGGCGTTGGAAGTCCGGTTTCAGGACAGGGTCACCGGTGAAATCCCTGGTGAGTTGCGACGGCAGATCCAAACGCCGGGGGTCAAACACTGTAAGCTGGTGTCGGCCTGGGCAGAATCCCGGGAACGAGGCATCAACCCCGGTGCATCGGATAAAGTCCATACGATCAGCAAAACGCAGTACCCGCAGATAACGGCGAACCGATGGGGAAATAGTCTGGTCGCTCTTGCCATGTACGTCGTCTTCCTTGCTGGCCAGCGCCTCGGCAATATCCTCCAGCTGTTGTTGTGGATACTGCCCCTTCAGATCCCGTTTGAAATAGTCAGCCGCCCTGGCTTCTTCATCTCGTTTGGGGACATCTTCCGCTGCGGCGTCATGATAGATGATGGCCAGCGACAACAGATTCTTTTCAATGTCAGAGAACTGCATCGGATCGAATTTGTCCAGCAACTCGATATACCACAACAGATTGTTCCGGGCCCGCAATACATGACTGCAGCTGTGAGCAGACTTCCACACCACGGGCAATGTCTCACGGCCAAGGCATTGGATGACTCGCTCTGGTCCGGGACGTCGGTAATAGTGCTGTAAGATTCTCAGAATGGTCTCTTCGTTATCTTTGGCATTGGGCAGAACCGGCGGTTGGCTGAAGGCGTCGACGATAAATTGCAACGCTGCTGGTTGCATCAATGAGGCAGGTTGGGCAGATTGACTGCCGGTAAGGCCGAAGGACTTTCGCAGTTCGTCTATTTGTTGTTGCCCTTTTTTGATATTTTCTGGCCACTGCTGATAAAAGGGCTCTTGATCCCGCCGCTCCCGGAGTTCTTTAGCCCAGTGGATATAATCATCTGCACAAAGTGTTCCCAGGGATTGTTCAATGCCATCAGCTCCGGTGTCTGCTATTTTTTCTCTCACAGCGCTGAATATTTGCTCATCGGGTTCACCAAAACGAAACAGAGCCAATAAATAGTTCTTTAATTGGTCATAGGGGTGATACCCTTGAAAAGGTCGTCGAAGGACGTAGTCAAACACTTCTTGCAGTTCTGCTGAACTGAGTCTCTGGCAACGTTGATGAAATTCCAGCATGACAGCCGGATCATTAAAGAAGGGGACATCAGTAATTAAATACCCTAAATCGCCCCCCTTGTAGGATAATCCCAATGCCTTTAAACGACAGCACAGTCTAATCGAATAAAATTCCCTTAACAGATGCTTGCCATTTTTTTCATCAAAAGACACCCCGCGTCTGGCCAGTTCAGTAGATAACTGGAAAAAAACATCTTCCTCGTCAGCTCTCTCTCCCCTATGCTCTTGTTGGTTATAATACAGAGACATACTACGATGATGATCTTGTAACCATAACGTTGTTGCTGACTGGATCAACAAATCAAGTACTGTCTGCCACTTCCCCTTGTAAAGAAACGTTTTTTCAACCGGGAAATCCTGGTCTATTAATTTCCAGATCTGGTCTATTAATTCCCTTAAGTGTTGATGATTGAAGTCCGGGTTCGTTACCAGTTTTATAATGTCCTGACATGGATACTGCATCGCTGGCAGATGCTGTTGATTCAGGGTCTTTGCTCTTAACGGCATTGGCAGAAAATTCAATACCTGCCTGAAGGTTTCTTCAGCAATGATATGGGATATCGAAAAATTAGTGAGCCTGGCTTTATGCAGCGCTGACAGATGGCCACTGACTTCATCCTCAAAATAAACCTCTGCCGAGCCGCTTTGCTGGGAATAAACCAGCCAGGGCAATGGGTCGATGCCAAAAGTCTCTTCTAACTGGTGTTTATCCTGCAAATGATCGGTAATGTCTTTGCCAAGGTCCTCTTTTGCAGTAAGAAAGCACTTGATTTGTGATTTTTTATACCCGGTGGTTAGCCATTCTGAATGGCATGTTAACTTTTCATAATCTTTTTCCCTGAATTCAGGCGGTTTGAATGTGCCATTCCAGCGCAGTTTACCGGATGAAGATCCCTGATAAACGGTACAGATCCGTTTAGCTCTCTCCTCCATTTTCTTTTGCAGTGAACTGTGGTCAGGCAGGCATTTGGCAGAAAGCTCATCCGGCTTTACCGCATTGTTCTCTAGAAAGGATGTAATGGCATTTTTTTTATAGGCAGCGAGCGTACCGGGTTTTATCAGACCAACAGTGACATGGTTCGGCCTGAGTATCGTGGGTACATCTTCCATAATCAGGATGACGGGCCTTGGTCCTTTGGGTAACTTATCCTTATGGTCAAGATAATCCGACTCTTTTTTGAATCTTGCATGGCCTGATTTCGCGGAGCTCATCCTGATCTGTCGAGCGCCTAACGTGCCTGCCTTCACAGCATCGAGCAATTCCTGTCTTAGCTGTTCTCTGTTACCCGGAGGCTCGCAGTGTGCAGTTTCAGGGTTTGACTGTTTGCCCGGTGGCACCGGGCAACTCTCAGGGTTGGCAAACCCTGCTGTCGAGAATGAATTTACTGCTTTTGGTAATGAATCCATATCAATAAAACTGACTGATAATGCCTCAACGTCTATGGTCAAAATTTTCTACCAGCTGGCCAATAAAATTTTCCAGCCGGGCAATATCCATATCTGCCGTCAGCATCAGCAGGAAGCCAATCACATCGGCCAATGCCGGGTCGTTCTCAAATGAGTGCAGCGCCTGCTCCAGCGACTCCAGATCGCCCTGCTCGAAAGCAGTAATGATGGCATGAACAAAGCTGTCCATGCGCATCTCTTTGAGACTTTGCAGCAAAGCATTCTCATTCCACTCAGGTTTTGGCAGCGCAGTGACATAATCCACCCCCAGTAAACAGCGGATTTTATCAAACATCAGCCCGGCATCCAGGGGCTTGCCAATGTATTCGTCAAACCCCTGAATCAACAACCGCTCCCTGGCCTCATGGCTGACACTGGCGGTCACAGCCACAGCTTTGACCGATACTTTTCCGGGAAGTTCACGAATTTTCCTGATCGCTGTCACCCCATCCATCACCGGCATGGAGATATCCATCAAAATCAGGTCAAAATCCACCTGCTTCACCGCTTCCACCGCCTGAAGGCCATTGCCGGCAGTATCAACCCTGAAACCGGCGGAGTCCAGCAACCCGGCCATCATATCCCGGTTACTTTCAACATCATCCACCACCAGCACCCGGACCCCCTGAAAGCGCTCATCCAAATGCACATAAATGGAACCGGGCAGTAGGCGCTGATGCTCTTTCAGCGCTGCAAAACTGCCCAGAACCAGCGGCAGGACAAAAATAAAACGGCTCCCCTTGCCGGGCTCGCTGATAACATCAAGCTCCCCACCCATGGCCGAGACCAGCCGCCGACTGATCGCCAGCCCCAGGCCAGTGCCACCGATCTGCAACCCCAGATGGACCTGCCGGAAAGGTTCAAAGACCCTCTCCAGGTCCTCATGGGCAATACCAACACCGGTGTCGCGGACTTCAAAGACAATATCATTGCCCTCCACGGACACCCGGCATTCAACCCACCCCTTAACCGTGTACTTAACCCCGTTACTGAGCAGATTCAGCAGCACCTGACGAACCTTGATTTCATCCAGCATGACAATTTCCGGTAACGTGCCAATGGGCAACAGGCGTAAATCCAACCCCTTGCTGACCGCCCTTTCCATCAGAATATTGCGCACCCCGCGCAGTAACTCCAGCAATCGCACCGCAGAAGGGTGTAACTCAATCTTGCTGGACTCAATTTTGGTTAAATCGAGAATATCGTTAATCAGTGACAGCAAATGCTGGCCACTGGCCTCAATGGTGTTCAGGCTTTTTCGCTGGGCCGACGATAACGAGAGGTTTCTTAACAACAGCTGGGCATTGCCAAGCACCCCATTCAGCGGTGTTCTCAACTCGTGGCTCATATTGGAGAGGAACAGACCTTTGGCCAGGTTGGCCCGCTCAGCCTCTTCCTTGGCCCGCATCAACTCATGCTCAATGCGCTTGCGCTCCGTGATATCACGAACCACCATGGAGATCAGCAGTCCATCGCCGGTTTTCAGGGGGTTGCTGGTGATTTCTACCGGGAAAATCCGGCCTTTACGATCAATACCCCGGGATTCATAACCCACCAGGCACAACTGCTCCCAACTGGCTTTTTCCAGATCACCCAACAGAGGGTGCTCCGGACGGTTTTCCAGTGGCGTCAGCAGGCTCAGTGGCATATTGACCAGGTCTTCCCGGTGAAAACCAAACAGATCTTCCGTCCTGCTGTTGGCCATGCCAATAATGCCTTCCGGTGTGGCAATGATGGTTGCGTCCGGCGCGCTGTCCAGTAACAATTTGAATTTCTTGGTATCGCTTACCCGATCAGTAATATCATTGGCCAGCCCTTCCACCAGATATTGCCTGTCTTCCAGATCCCCGATATCGCTCCAGAAGATTTCCAGCCTGCGGATGCTGCCATTCAGATGCCGGATATCCAGCTCAAAGGTATCGCCCCATCGCCCCTGCTTGGCCTCACGAAACTGGTCCCGAAAACATAATTTACTGTCCCGGTTAGCAAGATACCCGATCAATGGACGCAGAAACTCCTTCTGTGTGTAGCCCAGAATGGCCTCTATTGACGGACTGACATGGGTAACGCACCCATCCTTATTGAGGTTGAAATAGAAATAGTTTCCCCTCAGCCGCTCAAGCAAATGACCGATATTGCTGGTTCTGGCCCGATGCAGTGCTTTTTCCCGATCCGCCAGCCTGGTCACCAGTTGCTGGAAACTTTCGGTCAAACTGCCCATTTCATCCCGGCTGATATGGGTAATAACCGGCATGACCCGGCGGTAGGTAAAGTCATCCATGGCTCGCTTCAGGCGGATAATCGGACGGGTAATTCTCACCGACACCAGGCTGGCACAGGTAAAAATCAGTGTCAGGGAGAGTAGCATGAGCAATGCATTAATCTGCGCCTGGTCAATAACCGGAGCCAGTACGGTTTCCCTCGGGGCATAACTGATCATCCACCAGGAAGCCGATTTAATCGGTGCCCCCATCAACCAGTACTCATTCTGCCGAACCGGCACCCACTTATGCCGGAAAGCAGGCTCACCTCGTTCAATCAGCTCTTCCAGGTCATGCCATAACCCCGGTGAACCGTAATAGAACTGGCTTTGATGAATGCTGTTTAACTGGTAGCGCTTCGGCGTTTCACTGTCCGTCTGCAGGTACTCTCCTGCGCCATTAACAATGGAAAAACTGGCATTTCCCGTGGTGTTTTCCACCAGCTGCTGGCGCAGATCCGCCAGGCTGATATCCATCCAGAAATAGCCATAAAGGGTGTTCTCTGAAATGACCGGGACGATATAGCTGACAATCCACCCTTTATCCGCAGACCCTCTTGGCGATGTCCAGAATCCCTCTTTCTGCTGATCCTGATTAGCCCACCAGAACTGGGCAGGAAACAGGCCGGTATCGACGCTCTCATCCAGCCGGACCCGACACTGATTCCTGTAGGCATGAAAAACATCCCAGTGCTGCAGGCTGCTGCCGAGCTTCACATAAGTAAAGCCGCGAACCAGAGAGTTTCTTGCCACCAGATCCGTGAGAAAGTGCTTGATCATGGCATGGTCAGTCACTGGCATCCGACTCAACATATCCCCCATAAACGAGGTCATGGTCATCAGCTGCCGGGTATGGCTGTCAATTTTGTCCGCATTATGCCAGACCTGCTCAATCAGCCCTTTTGCGACCGCGTCTGTGGCCTGTTTGAGTGAGAGGTAGAGGTGGATTCCAAAGATCAGGTTGTACAGCAGCGTGACAGGCACGACAGTAAAAAAAATGATTTTTTTCCTGATAGAAAATTGCACTGGGTTCACTGCACACGGCCACAATGAACGCTAATGATAGACCAGCATTTCAGCAGTGAATGGAGATTCTGAACAACGCAACCTCAGCCTTTCAGAATATTCTGGCTGTGCCAGGGAAAGCTGGCTAGAAAGGCAGAAAAACGTTCAATATCAAAAGGTTCCCCGGACAGCCAGCGCTGTGCATGAGCCTTCGTCAACAACGTCGGCATGCGCTCAGCGATCAACATTAACGGTGGCATTGCCGGCATGGTTAACACGGCGCAGGAATCGAAAGAGAGAGTACTGTCCACCGTGAACCGCTCCCATAATCCGGCCATCAGTAGCAGCGAACCATCTTTTGCGCCGATACGCCACAACTGACGACGGTTGCCCGGAGCCATATGCCATTGGTAGTAGCTATCCGCCAGAATCAGGCAACGCCTGTCCTGCCAGGCTTTTTTGAACATTCGTGACTCAGCGGCGGTCTCCACACGGGCATTGATCTGGGCCCGAGATAAATCCTGCAACCAGGAAGGGACAAGCCCCCACTTGGCCCGGGCGAGTTCAGGGGCACCACAGTCACTGTTCCGAACCAGCCACACCTGCTGCCCCGGCACCACCTGTTGCACGGGTTTCTGAGTTAACACATCGTTGATACCGAGAAAGCCAAGGTCAACCCTGGGCAGGTTGAATGAGTAACGGCTGCACATAAATTACTCCAACTCACTTTAATCATTTGCGATCAAGAGCCTGATTATTGCAGATAAAGAGTGGCCAACTGATCCACCAGCTGCCTGGCCTTTTCCAGTTGAACCGTATTGAGCAGAGTCTCCAGCCTGGCTTTCTGGGCTTCGGCAGAGGCTGATATGTTCGACGGGGCCTGCAGACTGAGCTCGGTCCACATATAAGCCGCGATCAGGTTGCGGTCCGTGCCTTCACCATTGAGATAGGCCCGTCCCAGCTCATACTGTGCTTCAGGATTCAGCCCTTCACGCCCGGCAGCCTGCTGGAAATAGTCAAAGGCCATGCCAATATCCTTAGCGGTCCCGGCAAGCCCGTCACGATAAGCCCTGCCCAGCCAGAGCATGGCTTCGGCCCGGGCTTTCTGATCGCCCTGGCGGGCAATGCGCTGCAAAGCGTTAATGGCTTTAGCCGGGTTTGTTGCCTGGCCTGAGTGGAGGATTTGAATCGCCTCGCTTAACTGTCCCTGAACCTTACCAGAAACCGACGGCTCTTTTTGTTCTTTCTGCTCTTTCTGAGCCACAACACCGCTAACAGGGGTGGTAGCCCAGACCGGCCCCGCCACCGTGACCAGCAATACCACCAAACTGACAGCACTTTTAAACTGCTTCAACATGAATAATTCCTGCCTGGCATTTTTATAAATGGTCAGGTTCCGGGAACCTGAAACCTGGATTATATGATGTTCGGGAACGGTTTGCAGGTATTCCTCACAGCGATTCCCATTCCAGCGATAAACGTCACCCGGCAACCAATTCCACCTTCGTTATCACTTCAATCGCACACATACTGATGAACAACCTCTGGTTTGCATCCTCCATACGCCTCAGTTACATTACGCGACAGTGTCTATACAGACCGGCAGTCAATCCATGAAATATAATAGCCCGTCGATCAATAACGATTTTTTCCTTATCTGACCTCAAAGCATTGGCACAAATGGAAGCTTTTGACGATATCCGCCCTTACCATGACCATGAGGTCCGGCCTACACTGGCTCGCCTGTTAACTGATAAAGACCTGCTCCATGTGTTGGCAAAGCACCGTTACCCCGGTTTAACCCGGCAATTTTCCGGAGCCATGGCCTGGATCACCTCTCTGGCGTTAAAGTACAAAACACGGAATATCCATAATGTCCGGGATTTTCAGGCCATCATCGAGCCCTATCTGACCCGGGTGATCAAAACCACCACCCATAAGGTGTCTTTTTCCGGCATTGAGCACCTGAACAAGGACAAGGCCTATCTGTTTCTGTCCAACCATCGGGATATTGTTCTGGATCCGGCCCTGGTCAACTACGCGCTCTACCTTAACGATATGGAAACCTGCCAGATTGCCATTGGCGACAACCTGGTCAAACGCCCTTTTGTCAGTGACCTGATGCGTCTGAACAAAAGCTTTATCGTCAAACGCTCACTGTCCGGACGACGGGAAAAGCTGCTCGCCTTCCAGAACCTCTCGGCCTACATTCATCACTGCATCGATGAAGGCCAGCCGGTCTGGATTGCCCAGAGCGAAGGCCGGGCCAAGGATGGTAATGACCAGACCGATCCGGCCATTATCAAGATGTTTAACCTGAGCCGTCGTGGCAGGCAGGGCGCTTTTGCTGACAATATTCGCTCACTGAATATTGTACCGGTCTCCATCTCCTACGAGTTCGACCCATGCGACTGCGACAAGGCCCGGGAACTCTATGAGAAACAACAGACCGGTCAGTATCAGAAAGCCGACGATGAAGATTTGAAAAGCATCGTCACCGGCATAGATGGTTACAAAGGGCATGTGCATGTTGCGTTTGGCAAACCGCTGACAGAAGACTTTGAAGATGCCGCCTCGGTGGTTCAAGAGGTTAACCATCAGATTCACCATAACTATCAGTTGCAGACATCCAACCTGTTTGCCTGGGAAGCGATCAGCAGTGAGATCAACCAGCATGAGCAGGTTATTCAGGTTCCGGGGATCGAACAGTTATTCCCGGCCATCGATCTGCAGAAAAAGCGCGATGAATTTACCCGACACCTGCAGCGCTGCCCTGAGCCATACCGCCCCTGGTTCCTAAAGATGTATGCCCAGCCGGTGATTAATCGCTTCCGCTACGGTTCATAAGCATGAAGGAATCATCTGCACAACATGAAGCGCACCTTTCTCACCAGTCTGAAACGCAGGTGTACAAAGTCAGTGTAATGATTCCCTCCCCCTGGCTTGAAACAGTCAAGGAGGCCCTGTTCGCTGCCGGCGCTGGTCGTTATGGAACCTATGATTGCTGTTGCTGGCAAACCCCGGGAACCGGCCAGTTTCGCCCCTTGCCGGGAAGCCAGCCCTTCTCCGGGCAACCCGGCGAAATCCATTCAGAAGAAACCTGGAAAGTAGAAATGCTTTGTCAGGAGCGGTTTTTAAAACCCGCCATTGAGGCGCTACTGCGGGCGCACCCTTATGAAATGCCTGCCTTCGATTTTCACCCGGTCAGTCTTGCCGCTGCGGAGGCGTGACATACTCAAGCCTCATGGGAAATACGCCTTCCCGACGATCGGCAAAATAATAGCGAAGCGTCCGGCTTATGGTAGAAAATGCCAGTTGGTCCCAGGGAATCTCATCTTCTGTAAAGAGGGCCACCTCCAGACTCTCCTCCCCCGGGGCAAAGTCCGGCCGTTCCAGTCTCGCCAGAAAAAAAGCCGACAGCTGACCTACATGCACCACATTAAACAGCGTATACAGTGACTCAATAGTAACATCCGCACAGGCTTCTTCGCGGGTTTCCCGTGCCGCTCCCTCTTCGATGGTTTCGCCCAACTCCATAAAACCACCGGGCAGTGTCCAGAACCCCTTTCTGGGCTCGATCGCCCGTTTACACATCAATACCTTATCCTGGTAAACGGGCAGGCACCCGGTGATAACCCTGGGGTTCTGATAATGAATCGTGTGACAGTGATTACACACATCCCGCAGGCGATGGTCCCCTTCAGGCACTTTTCTTTGAGTCTTATGACCGCAGACACTGCAGTAATGCATAGAGGATCCTGTCATCAACGTTCACTCCTTGTTTCTGGCAGACGGGTAAAGAAGGACAATAACAGAGTAACAAAACCTCAGAGATGAACAAACTGTCGATCTACTTGCTTCATTAACGGGAAAAGCTTTTCTTTTCCTTTGAGGTTCCAATGCAAGACCCGCAACACCTGTCAACCAGCCCCCCTCATCAAACACTGAAAGAGGACAGGGTTCAGTTTACCATCATGAAGAATCCTTAATGTCTACCTTAAGAACAAGAACTAAGGGAGGCATCCTGATTGCTGCCAAATTTTTCGCTTATGAATTTACAGGGCCAGAACTCAAGGCTTCTATAGGCCCAATGTAATCAATTACGAGTTTGAACTCATTTCGCAACCTCTGCGGAACATTATCTTGCATGAAGCGCTCTATTTCGGCGAGCAACATCCGCTTTTCTTCCGGGCTGCAATCATAATCCGCCGTCACCTTGAACTTAAGTTGGTCTCTGGTTTTGCCAGTGAGTGCCAGCCCACAAATGCGAGCATTATTCCAAAGCAGAGGGCCAACGAGTTTTATCAACTCATCCTTCATGTCACTTATAATCCTCTTTTCGGTATTTGTGGATGAAATACCCGCGGTATCAGGGTTACCACCGTCTCGAAAAGGTTTGCTGATTTCATCACGTTGAGCACTCGGTGCCGAAAGTGCCACATTTCTGTTTGTTACAGGTTTAGTACCATTGGTCGACATTTTTTCTTCTTGCAGGCATAGTTCCGGACTCAGGCCAGGAGTCGGAGGCACGCTGGCAACTGCGGCGACGGGGGGAGATGGTGAACGACCAACCGCAACCGGTGGGGTAACATAACCGGTGAGTTGTGATGAAGTGGCTCCAGAGTTTACATTTTGCATAATCAGTTCCTCAAGGTGAAACTGATCTCTTAGGGTAGACATTATTAGGAACTGTCCTGAAATAACTTTCACATTTCTACAGCCACAATAAAGCTTCGAAACAATTATCAAGACTGAACAAGATGAGTACTCCAAATAGTTAGTAGAGTCCTGATCTTGCGAGTCGGTCTTTTGTGGTAACCACAACAAGGGTTGGATTCCCGAGCATTGCGGATTCCAGAATGGTTTGCAGTCCTTCTCGTTTAAAGTTGAAAGCACTGGCAATGTCACCGATAAATTCTGAGTCAGGATGCTTTTTGAGCAAGAGAGACTTCTGCGTGTCGATGCTGGATACACGACAAAGAGTTAATAAAGGGCAGAATGACCACTCACTCTGTGCAGGCAACAAAATGTTAATAGCCCCCAAGAACACTGGATAAATCCGGCTGAGCTACTTATGATAAATTCAAGTCCCTTGCAAGGATGCCTCTGAAGTCACCATGATGTTGAACCAGGTTGAAGAACGGCTGCAAAACCACCAGCCCAGAACAATAAATGCCCAACTGCCAGAAGCCGCAGTGCTGATACCCATTACCAATGCACCGGAACCAGAGCTGGTGTTTACCCGGCGGGCTCCCCACATGAGCACCCATAGTGGTGAGGTTGCGTTCCCGGGAGGCAAGCGGGACTTATCCGACAGAGACCTGGTCCAGACCGCATTGAGGGAGTCCTTTGAAGAGATCGCCCTCCCTCCGGAAGCCGTCAGAATCATTGGTCAAACCGGCTCGGTGGTCTCGCGCTTTGGTCTGGAAGTCACCCCTATTGTCGGGATTATTGCCGCAGACACGCCACTAAGAGCCAATATGGCGGAGCTGGATCGTATTTTTAAAGTCCCGTTAAGCTACTTTCTGGACAAGGACAACCTGACGTTCAACCATTGGAAACTGCGCAACCATGACTACATGATGCCGTCCTTTTACTATGGCGAGTATCTGATCTGGGGGCTGACTGCCGTGATGCTGGTGGAGTTCCTGAATATTACCCTGGATGCCGACATCTCACTGAACGCTCCTCACTTCAACAGCCATTTCCCCCGGCATAAGTAGCCAGAAATATTCGATTCCATATGGCCAGCTACTTAAGGGATGATTTAGTTTTGTTCCAGGGCCGGGTGATAGATAACCAGTCGCTGGTTTTTGTCCGGTGTAGTTATTATTGTTGATTCCCGGTCAGGTGCAGGCCACTCAATCACCAGTTTGTCAATGCTCCTGTCCCGCCCCAGGCCAAAGTGAGACTGCCTGGGGTTGGCCGATACGTAGTTGTTCTCAAAGCGCAACTCCCGATACTGCACCCCCTGATCAGTATGCAGATAAAGCTTGGCTCCCAACGCCTCGGTATTTCCCGGCAAACCCACCAGCTTTACCGATAGCCAGTCATTGTTCTCTGTATTGTTATTGCGATAGAACGTTGGCCTGCCTTCCCAGTTGCTGATGACAATATCAATATCACCATCCTGCTGATAATCGAAGCAGACAATGCCACGACCATCATTCACCTCAGTTAACCCCCATGCGGCAGACTCCTCTGAAAATGTCATGCCACCCTGGTTAATAAACAGCCTTGGTCTGGCGTTATTAAATGCCTCGTGGCTTTGCAAAAACTGAAGGTTCTGCTGTTTCTCCAACCCGGAATTAAAAACAGCGGTTTCCGGGAGGGCACCATAACCGGTGGCATGAAAGATATCCAGCAAACCGTCATTATTAAAATCAGCAGCACAACTGCCCCAGCCCCAGCCTCCTTTTTGCAAACCTGTTTTTTCGGTCGCTTCCCGGACGTTAAAATTGCCGATATTTTCATATAGCCGGTTTCCGGTGTATTTCCGATTCCGCTCAGAGCTGTAAATACTGCTTTCAAACCAATCCATGTCACCATCATTATCAAAATCGGCGATGGCTGCCCCCATGCCAAAACTGCCATTAATGACATTAATATCCGTAATATCCTGCAAGCCTTCAGACGTTGATTGCCACAGTTGCGAGGTAAAAAAATCGGCTGTCAACAGCACATCCGGAACACCGTTATTATCAAAATCGACCATATTGGGGGTAAAGGTAAAATCACTGTCCCCAAACAACGGCAGATCATGCTGCTGGTGAATCACGCCATCCCCATGCAATAGCTCTCCATAGCTGCCCCTCAGCCCGGGATAGGCGATGCCCTCAGGCCGCAGGTTACGATAGCCATGATTGCGCCACACCTGTGGCTGACGTGCTGACTTGTAGCTACGCCAGAAGGCCATCACCATATCCAGATGCCCATCCTGATCAAGATCACCAAAACTGGCGTTTAACGTCGGTCCCTGAACATTGCTCAGCACCATGGATGATGGCGCTTCGACCATATTGAAAATAATCTGGGGAAAGTAACTGCCACTGTTCCCGAGAAAGAGATCGGCCTTGTAGTCACCATCAATATCTGCCACCAGCGGAGTAATGGCACCGGTTGTATTGATTTTCTCAAGCGGCAGCATCTCTTTTCGAAACCCACCGGATGGCTGCTGATAGTAGACAATGACATTCCCCTGATTATCATTGAAAATCAAATCGTCCAGGCAATCGTTATCAATATCAAATGCCGACACGCCAGACCAGTTGACGATATCCATGATCCACCCGGGCTTAATCAGACCAATAACCCGCCGATGGTCCAGACCGCTGGACCGGGTGATATTCGTCAACGGTGTGGTAACAGCATCAACAGATTTCATGTCGGTGGCATTTCGCCCACATCCATGAACGGGAGGTGGTGGTACAGCCACCCGTTCACCTGATAAATCTGGTGCTGGAACCAAAGGCAGCGCCGATTGCTTTACATCGTCTGCCTTATCCTGTTCCGTAATAATGGGCTGCCGGTCAACCAGATAGTCTATACACTGACGTTTATTCACACACGAATCTGTCAATGTGTTAAGAAACGCAATCAATGCCTCAATCTGAGAGGGTTTCAAATGGTAAGGCAGCCGCAGGTAACCCGGGCCTTGCTTCGCTGTATTGCGGATAGTCTGAGCTATTGACGGCTTATTTTTTCTGTCATCCATCTGCTGGAATTGCCAGTGCAGCGTATGTGCCTCTATTACCTGATAAAGAGACCCGGCTGAACCATTGTGAAAATAAGGCCCTGTCAAAGCAACATTCAGCAGACTTGGGGTACGGAACGAATAGGGCATCTGCCTGAAATTGAAATTTTTACGACCGTAGTCCAGGCCGCGCCCATTCGCTCCCCGTCCGTAGGGCGCAACACCGATATTGTAAAACCGCTCATCGGACAAATGATTGCCACTGTGGCACCCTGCGCAACCGGCACCGGCACCGGCACCATTGCGAACCACTGGAGTAAAAAAGAGCTTTAGCCCCTCTTTTTCCAAGGGTGTCAAATCACCTTTGCCTTTTACGTAACGAAAAAAAGCATTGTCGATAAACACCAGGTGCCCCTGAAACCTGGATAATGCCTCGGTAACCCGGTCGATATGGATCATCTCCTGGCAAGTGGCTGCCTCTGACTCGGCAAATGCCTGCCGGAAAATGCTGCACCACTGCGGGTTAGACTGAAGTCGTTGTATGATGATTTCATAGAGTTCATGGTGATTGTAATGCGCATCTTTCAGGCCCTTCATTTCGAAGGGAGAGACCATCGGCAGCCGGGCCTGTGCCTGCAACAGGTTCTTCTCCTCATAGCATTCCGGTCGCAGATTGGAATAGCCATTACCAAGACGCACCAGCCGTCCATTACCACCAACACCACAGGAAGGTGAGGCCATGCCAGCGTCGGGTAACGCTTCCTGAAGGTACTGCAAACGACCATCCCAGAATAGATTCTCTCTGTACAGCGATGCATTAAATACCGTCGGTGAGTTTCTGGGGATCAGCAGCTCTTCGTATTGGTCCGGATATAAACCTTTCAGGGCATCCAGCCGCTTTTGCCCGAACAGCCTGTGGTCGTTAACGATCACGCCGACGGGCAGTGCCAGACCATCACCGCCAGCGGTTTGGGGATGATGGCAACTGGCACAGGATACGGCACCACTGAGGCTTAAATCGGGGCTGAAAAATAACTTTTTGCCTAACTTCACCACTGGAGAGGTGAACGGCTCCACAGGTGTATCCGGCTCAGGTGTGCCGGTAATCTGATGGGATCGGAGCAACTTTCCGATGGATGCGTCTGAGATATCCGTTAACAGGTCAGCGTCTGCAAACCGGGAGAGCCCAAAAAAGACAACGCCAAGATAAAAGAATACGGTTTTATTGTTCATAGCAATCAAACTAATGAAATTCTTCATTAGCTATCATCGACAGAGCAATCAGTAACTTTTGACTGGGCGTTTACCGCTTACTCCCGATAAGCTGTTGCCGGAGTTCCGGGTAGGCGGTATTGTCTGAAAGCCAGATATCCAGAAAGGTTCGGGCCAGCCGCACATCGTCAATCCTGCCCAGAAAACGGTGGCCGAAATAAAAGCGTCCGCCGGATGCCGACAGCACAAAAACCAGGCGGTCACCCGCACGAACGCCCTTCCATATTTTGCTGAGTTGCTTAAGCCAGCGTTTTCTATTCTCCCGGGATACCCCGAGGTGAGCCCACTGTTGGTCTGTTGCCGAAAGCAACCGTTTTTTACTGATCTTTCGTCGATAGTCGATAAGCAGCGCCACATCAGTGGAAGCGGGTTCAGCAACGTCATAACGGCCGGAGGGCGTTTTCAACTGGGCATCGTAAATATCCCATAGGCCCCATTTCAAGGTTGAATGCCCAACCGTCTGCCACTGCTCCCAGGCAGGATAATACTGTTTATCATTTTTTATAGAGTCCCGGGCAAAACTCTTTGCAGAGAACAGGGATATCAAAAGAACCAGCAAAATGGCTACGTTGGAAAGACCGGCAACGTAGAACCTGACTCCATTTTTTTTCATGGCGAAACCTTTGCCTTATTTTTAATAGTTATTATCTGGCTGTACGAATAAATTCGCCAAAAGGATTCACAGGTTATTGGGCAAATACACTCTAATTTATCTTCTTAAAGGGTGACTCTTCATAGGGCAGTGGTTCCGTCAAAACAATTGAAGAATTAGGTACACCTTTTGTCTTTTGGTCATCGCCTTCACAGCAAACACCACTATTATTGAGAGCTTCATTAGCCTGGCTTACGTCAAGCACCGAGGTACTTCCTGGCTGATTCACCACTGCCAATTGATTGGGGGTGGCTTCATCAGGCACAGATATACTACGGTACCAGAGTAAATCTTCAGCCACTAAAGCCGAACAAGTCGCACAGCCACCACCAACACCACCCAGACATAATGCTTTCAGGATTCCAGCATTTGTACACAAAGTGATCAGATACGCGGATGTTGCACCAGCGCCACATCCAGCGCAGAGCATACCACCGCTTAAAGCCACATATTCAATAGCATTCTCCTGCGCTGGCGTAATTTCCGAAAAAGCACTTCGAATAGTTGCCATACAGCCTGTTGCATTCATAACCTCAACCTTACTTAAGTTTATTTACCTGAACTCTGACTGTGGTGTTTGCATAAAGTTTCCCATTCTGTCAAAAAAAGAGAGTATTCATTTCGCCATAAACATCCGGACACTCTTGATCCGGTTATCTTTCACCTGCAGGATCTCAAAACGGCAATTCTTGATTTTCCAGCACACGCTGGCCTCGGGAATGGCTTCCATCTCTTCCGTAATCAGGCCATTAATGGTTCGGGCATCGTCCGTTGGCAGATTCCAGCCCAGCGCCTTGTTAACATCCCGAATGGAGGCTGAGCCATCGATGATATAACTGCCATCCCCCTGGGGCGTAATATCCTGGCTGCTGTCAGAAACATCGGTGGTAAAGTCACCGACGATCTCCTCAAGAATATCTTCCAAAGTCACCAGGCCCATAATATCGCCGTACTCGTCCACAACCAGGGCGGTTCTCTCCTTGGCCTTCTGGAAATTGAACAACTGGGTATGCAGAGGCGTAGATTCCGGAACGTAATACGGTTCAGCGGTTTCCTGCAACAGTGTTGCCTTGTTGACCTTTTCCAGCGTCAGCAATCGGGCAATCTTGCGCATGTGAAGTATACCGACAATATTATTGATATCACCGCGATACACCGGCAGGCGGGTATGCTGACAATCCCTTAGCTGAAGAATAATTTCTTTAATATCATCCTCAATATCGACACCGTAGACCTCATTTCTGGGTACCATAATGTCATCAACCCGCACTTTCTCCAGGTCAAGAATGCCCAGCAACATGCCACGGCGCTTCTTCGGCAGGCGCAGGCCGGACTCATTCACCAGCGTCCGCAACTCTTCACTGGTCAGCTGATCCTCACCTTCCTGGCCCGGCCGTATTCCTAACGGCCTCATCAGCAAAGAGCAGATCCAGTTCACCAGCACCACCATCGGATAGAGCACCTTCAACAGAGGAACCAGCACCATGGATGCAGGAAAAGCCACCTTTTCCGGATACATGGCAGCGATGGTCTTGGGCGTCACCTCACCGAAAATCAGCACAATAAAGGTCAACCCCAGGGTGGCAATAGCAATACCGCTGTCTCCCCAGAGGCGGACAGCAATAATGGTGGCCAGGGCAGAGGCCAGAATGTTAACAAAATTGTTGCCAATCAGAATGACCCCAATCAGTCGATCAGGTCGGTCCAGCAGGCTGCTGGTTCTTTTCGCTGCCCGGTTACCCTTGCGGGCAAGGTGCCGGAGACGATAGCGATTGATGGCCATCATCCCGGTTTCCGAACTGGAGAAAAATGCAGAAAACAGCAGAAGAAAAATCAGTGCGCCAATCAATGCGCTTAAGGGTGCTTCACTCAACGAGTTGTCGCCTTTTGTCAGAACCGATGCGGTAAAATTACCTATTTTACCTGCTTCAGGGCGAAGTCCCAAGCCCTGGTGTTTGCCAATATGAAGTGAGCCTGTACTTTTCTGACTTCGTATGGTTACCGAACCATGAAAAGCCAGCAGGTGCATTGGACGCTTTGGTTGAACTAATTAATGGGTGAACTGTCCAAATTATTATTATTTCGGTTTAACTTAATCACATCGAAACGGCAAGGATTGCCAGAGGAGGTAACAAGCATGGATCCGCTCGGTATTAGAACACTCGACTTTAAAACAATAGATGCAACAAAAGAACAAGAGTTGCCTGATCAACGTTGTGTTAGTTTATCTAACCAAATGGTTAAGACAAGCACCGCCTTTGCCAGAGAAGTTGGAAAAAGCAAAGAGGTAATCCTGCCGATTACTGGTTCTTCCAGTCAGGCTTTGAAGACCAATGTTGATTTCACCAATAAGCCAGAGCCTAAAGTAGCAGTCATTAATAACCCGGCTGTGAAAATCACTGAGACAGCACTGGCAACCCCAACTATAGAGCCAACAAAAACCCCTCCGAAAACAGCCAAAGCCGAAACTGAGTCGTCCAATCTTCCGATCATTGATCAATCGTTGATTGACTCCAGTGATATCCCGAAAACGACCTTGCTACAGCATTATTTTCCATCCAGTGTCTCACCTGATGCCCAGACCATTGCCCGCCCCGTTCATGGTGTCCAGCACAGTTGCCGGACGGCAATCTGGGCCGTAGCCCTCTTGCAACAGCGCAAACAGCACCGCGATCCCCTGGCGCTGGCATTTCCCGACCACATGGTACCGCTGCTGATCAAAGCCTGTCTGTTTCACGACACCGGCCGTGAAGGCGATGGGCTCGATACGGAGGAGTGGGAGCGAGCCAGTGCTGACAACCTGATGGAACACCTGCGCAACTGCGGCATGGCGCAGTCTCTGGCCTGGCAGTGTGGTGAAGCCATATGCCACAAGGATAACCCTGAGGGCTGCGAGCTTCTGCCAGAGGCGATACAGACCCTGCGCAGTCTGCTCCATGATGCGGATACACTGGAGGTTATGCGGGTAAGGGAATGTTTTTACATGGACCGGCTGGAATGTTTTGCTGCCTGTCAGGATGATCAACAGAGGAAAGAGTGGCGCAAGCTGGCCGAAGAAGTCTGCCGGGTGATTGCCAGGCAGGGTGATCTCTGGTTTCCGATCAAGTTGCAGGACAGCGCCACAGATCGCGAACACTTCTTCAGCATCGGTGCCGCCAGCAAGTGTGAAAACAGGAAAAAACGGTGGGAACACCATCCTTCGCCATTCAGTTATCAGCTTTATAGCATAGGTGAACAGTCCGCTGTTATCCGGGAGTTAATCTCCCCTTATACCGAACACCCGGCAGAACCACAGGCACCCTCTTTCTCCCTGGCACAACTGACCGGTGCGGATATAAAAGAGTGCCAGGGCAGTTGGCCAAAGGGGCTGTATAGCGATCCCGTTAGCCAACAGGTCTATTACATCAAACCGACCAGCGGTGAGCTGAGTGCACAAAACCAGCGACTGATGGGCAACCTGGCCCGACTGCTGGGCATCACCGTACCCGAGAGCTTTGTCCATCAGGAACAGGGTCATTTTTATCTGGTCAGTCCTGTCCCCGAACAATGGCAGGGTAAGCTCAAAGGCGGGGAGGAAACCCTGCGCTCGTTATCTTCCGAGCAGTGGGCCAGATTGCTGCTGATCAATGTGATTGTCGGTAACGAAAATATGGTGAACAGTGACTGGGAGGGCATTGAACTGACCCCGGAAGGGGAGCCGGTGATGTTCCACTGGGACTTTGCCGGGATGGCAACTCGCTACCCGTGTCCTGAGAAACCAGAGCCCACTCCCAAAGCGGATGATTTTTCCTCCATGCCGGTGCTGCTGAATAAACTGCGGAACCCTCAGGCACCCTCCATGAACTCGCTGCCCATCCACAACCCCTGCGTCGATATTCTGGCACAATTGGATGATGACCTGCTGGGCCATACCCTGAAAGATATCTTGCACCAGCTTGACTGGCAGACCCTGGACCGACTGATCGAACACAGCGGTTTTCTGCCCGGCGACCGCAGCTGGTTACGGCAAACCATTCACGATCGTATTGCCTGGCTGACCACCCGCCTGCCCCATACCGTGGCGGCAGGTGAGCGGGTTTCCATGGCGGAATACCAGGCGATTGCGGCAGCGGGTATCCGGGGCGGTTGGCTGCCGGTCAAAGGCCGGGATATCCAGGGCGGACAGATCGGCATTAGCCAATTACTGGATGCCAATGGCCAACCCATTACCCGGATGACCCTCCAGTTATCCCCCGAAGCCGGCAACAAACTGGCGGATAACCTGGCCCTGGAACGGGGATTACACCTTCTGGCCAGCCGGGTTAAATATGCCAACCATGCCCTGAACGGCAATTACCGCGACTGGCGCAGTGAGCTGACCAGCCTGGCCAATGACTGTCACGGCCTGGCCAGGCAGCTGACCAACGATAAAACACGATGGTGTAATGAGCATCACGATACCATTGACGAGACCGTGGTGACTCTGCAGGACATTGTTGACAAGTGCCGGGCAGCGCTAACGGCCGACGTGCCGTCCATTGAAAAACTGCCATCAATTAAACTTCCCCTGCCTGCTCCTGAGTTTCCTGCACGAGTCAGCTCAAGAACCGGCGAAGAAGTTGATGCAAAAATACAACTGGCTGAATTCAGCCACGGTTTTGCCAAACTGACAGGCCAGAGCGTCAGTTACTTGAATCAGGAACAGCTGGATCAAGGCGGTCTGACTGCCTCACCGGTACATGGGGTTGAACTCGAAGCGGACGTCTGTGAGGGCGGCAGTCTACTGTTTTTTCCTCCGAACCTGCCTGATGCCCTTACCTTTGAAAATCAACTGATCATCACCTTTCCAGGACACGATAAATCCGTGGTTGAGGCGTTGTTCAGGGAACTGGCAGGGCTGGGCATTGATGGCGAGCGGCCAAATACTGTTGACCTGGAAGAGCAATGGCTGGACGCCCTGGCCGACTTCCACGGCTGCCTTGGTGATATGAACCTCGCCGTGGCAGCGGATACCAATATTCCGGTAAACACCAGCAAAAAAGCGTTTCTTAAACAGTCGCTGAACGTCAATGATGAACAACTGCTCGATTGCGACAGCCATTCCCTTATTCGCGCAGGACGTCGGGTGCATAACCGCCCGGGGTTTCCCCATGGCATTGGGGCAGACCCGGCAAGGAAGTTCTGCCCCGGCCACAGTATAAACTTTTGTCCAGACCAGTACCGGAGCAGTAGCAAGTTTGTCAACGAGAGCCTGCAAAATGAAGCGGCTCTGATCTCCTTTGGGCGACGTTCTCAGATAGGGATAAAACCGTCCGGGAATGCCGGGGGTATGTTCTTCAGAATAAATTTCAACACCAAACAAGTATTTACCCGAATCATGGACCTGGAGCAGGCAAATAATCTGGCGGATCAGTCCAAAAAAGAATACACAGGCGCCATGTCTGTGGTCCTGCAACCTGAAGCACTTCGCCGCCTGGATACAAAATTTTTTAGAGATCACCAGCATTTTAATAAAGACCAATACCCCGAACTGATAGCCTACATCGAGAATCAGAAAGTCATTCCGCAGTCAGTGGATGATTACCAGAAATTGATCCAGGGAGATGAGGATCAGGAAACCTGGTTTTCCAATCCTCTGTCCTTGCATGATGAGTTGAACAAACTTGAGATCAGTTCTCCTGAAGATCAGCAACAGTTGTTGCATACCCTGAAGAAACGCTATACCCACTGGCCCGACGGGCGACCGCTGGAACAGCTTTTTCAGCAATCCTGGTCCAACTGTTACCATGAGTTAACCTATCAATACAGCAAGGTTGACGAAAACATCAGAAATCTCATCAAGGCGTGTGGCGAAGAGAGCATTCAGTTGCTGGTTGAGCAAAACCCCCATCTGCTGGAGGGAAAGCTGGATTCGCTGGATGGCTTGCAGCTGAGGGGTGATTATGAAATATATGGCATTGATTTTAGCAACTGTTCCATGAACGCTACCGTGTTGCAATCCGTTAACTTCAAGAGCTGCACCTTCAACACAGAGGTGTTAAACCGCCTGACCGTTGACAACATTTCATTTAGCAGTTGTTATTTTCAAGGTGAGCCGTTTTCATCGTCGATATTGGACAATGCCAGTTTTGGCCCTGAAACTGAGTGCGATGGCTACCAATCTAAAAGAATCAATCAGCTTTCCCAACTCATTTATAAGTCGTGTGTTAATCAGCAGGGTGAGTTCAATCTGGCACAATGGCTGGAGTTGATGATGAACAATCATTTTCTGCGCCGTTCCTCAGTACCTTTGGATCGTTTAAGCCGGGATATCCTGTCACAACACATGGAAGAGATTATCCGGGATTATCCACATCAACTTATTGGCATGATCAATGAATTGCTCAACATTAAATTCAAAAATATTGACCATGCAATACGGTTTATCAGGAATAATCGAGAATTCCATACTGGCGAAATCAACGATCTCAGAGATCTGTTCTTTGATTTCAGAACCGTCCTCCTGAAAGAAGGAAATTATCCCGGGGGGAAAAGTGGCCCACTGAATGAATTAATTACCTTCAAACCCGACGAATGCAATGATCTGCCCCAGGAAGCAGTGTTGGCGTTGATTTTAAATATGATTAACCTTGTGATGTTCCCTCAATCCGAAAATGAATACCGGGAATTTGGAGTCAATATCAACAACCCGGATGATCACAACAATGACCGGAATAGCATGTCTGAGTCCGGCAGCCAAAGCACAGAAAATAGCACGACATCGCACCCGGTATCCAATGTCCTGCCTCTTTATAATCTGGATAGTTACAGAGCCCATCTTTGTCGGTATCACCTCAAAGATTATCGGAAATATATTGATCAACTCTGGGAAGAGTGCTCTGAAGAGCGTAAATTAGCAATCGCCAAACACTGTTTGAGTCAGCACAATGTTGCCGTTAGCCCCCAGACCACAAGGGAGTTTATGAAATTATTGCTGGCAAATAATCCCGAAGAAAAACATTGGCTGGATAACTATAACGCCAACATGGCAAAGCATATAAACAACCAGCAGGCGTGCAATCAGTTGATTACGGATCGTTTTGATTCATGGTTGCGTGACAGGACGGTGATTGACACATCCCTGCCAACCACGAATTAAGACGGCATCGGGATTCAAGAGCTGAAATCGCGACGAAGGGTGATTGGCACAGTCTTTATTCAGGGTGTGGTGTTTACGCCCTTCGACTCCGCTCAGGACGAATGGAGCTTGGGAGTCATTAATAGAAAGAATCCATCAAATACATTGAAACCATGCACCAGGACATGGTTTCAACGAGTTTGACGTGTACAATCTCCGTTCACCCTGAGCGGAGTCGAAGGGTGCTTGGCACGATCTATCATAGCCCGGAGTTTCCGCCCTTAGACAGGCTTCAGGACGAACGGAGTTTGGGTGCCATTGATAAAGAGAACCCATCAATGACATTGAAACCATGCACCAGGTCTATTCCCGGACAACCTCCTGGCGACACTCCAGCACGCCCACCATCCCAACGCCTCCCCGTTTTTGATAACTCTCCGGAACAAGCCCCTTCAAAAGCAGGACTGCCCGGAAACCACGCAGTCAAGCACCAGTCTTGAGCCAAAGTAAGCAAGTACCAGAAACAGGACACCGGCCAGAGTCCAGCGAACAGCCGTCTGCCCACGCCAGCCAAATCGCCAGTGGCCAATCAACAGTGCGGCAAAAAGACACCAGGCGGTGATGGATAATACCGTTTTATGCACCAGCCGCTGGGCAAACATATCTTCCAGGAAGAGAAACCCACTGCCCAGCGAGAGTGTCAGCAAAATAACCCCAAGGACCAGAAACTCAAATAGCAGCCGCTCCATGGTTTGCAACGGCGGCAGTGTTCTGATGGTATGCCGGTGAGTGCGCAGCTGGTGTTCCTGGAAGGAGAGCAGAATGGCCTGAAATGCCGCCACCATCAGAATGCCATAGGCCATAACCGAAAGAAGCACATGGGAAACCATGGATGATGCGGTGTTCCAGACAATATGTTCAACCGGGGCCAGCAGTGCCAGCACAATGGCCAGCATGGTGACCGGCAGAATCATCACCAGCAGGCTTTCCGAGGGTTTTTTCAAACTGCTCAGGAGCACCATCATGGTCACCATCATAGAGGTCAGCGACCCCATGGTGAACACGCCAAGGTTGATGCCCCGATCAGTATGGATGGAAATGTATAACGCAATAATGTGGAAAATCAGGCCAAGGGCGGTAATCAACAGAACCAGCGATTTGGGCATTTCACGCCCACTGTTTCGCAACCCCTGCCCAACCGTGCCTGCCAGATAGCAACCAAGCGCACCCATACTGACGAACATGACACTCATTAGCGAAAGCCTATTTATCCCCAAAGCAGCAAAAAAAGCAGGAAGCCCTCTAGTAGTACACGGTTTCAATGTAATTGATGGGATCCTTTATTGACCTCCAAACTCCGTTCGTCTTGAGCGGAGTCGAAAGACGTAAACGCCATACCCTGAGTACTGTGCCAATCACCCTTCGTCCGTGCATCCTTAGCTGAGTCGAAGGGTGCTTGGCACGGTCAGAGTCCGGAGTTTCCGCCCTTCGACTCCGCTCAGGACGAACGGAGTGCGGTGGCACGACAACCCGTCAAACTCATTGAAACCATGTACTAGCGCAGCTAAGCGTTGTTACCCATACCGTTCGTGCGGAGCTTGTCGAAGTACGGTGGCACCATCCTTCGACAAGCACAGGATGAACGAAGTGTACGGATGTCAACGCTTTTCTACACCAGGGCTTCAACGTAAAGCAGCATCGGCAGTTTGTCATATTACCCGGCGCTAGACAAACAACCTTTCACCGGATCCACTGAAATGGATGCCGCTTTAGTTTTGATTCCTATATAATGGCCGACATTCTGTGCGTTCAACCGCATAAACACCTTAGATCAGGGTAATTCCCAGAATGTTCGAAAATTTAACCGAACGCCTGTCCCGTACGCTGAAAACCGTAACCGGGAAGGCCAAACTCACCGAAGACAATATCAAGGACACCCTGCGCGAAGTGCGCATGGCCCTGCTCGAAGCAGACGTTGCCCTGCCGGTGGTTCGAGAGTTTATCAACCGGATCAGGGACCGGGCCATCGGGCAGGAGGTTCAGTCCAGCCTCAGCCCGGGCCAGGCGTTTGTCAAAATTGTCCAGAATGAACTGATTGAGGTGATGGGTTCGTCCAACGACGAACTGAACCTGGCCACCCAGCCACCGGCCGTGATCCTGATGGCCGGTCTTCAGGGTGCCGGTAAAACCACCTCTGCGGCCAAACTGGGTAAATGGCTGAAAGAGCGCCAGAAGAAATCCGTTATGGTGGTCAGTGCCGACGTTTACCGTCCTGCGGCGATCAAACAGCTGGAAACCCTGGCCCAGGAAACCGGCCTGAACTTTTTCCCGTCGTCTGCTGACCAGAAACCGGTGGATATTGTTAATGGCGCGATTCATGAAGCCCGCATCAAGCACGCGGATGTCCTGATTGTCGACACCGCCGGTCGTCTGCATATCGATAACGATATGATGGCTGAAATCCAGCAGCTGCACAGCGCCATCAACCCCATAGAAACCCTGTTCGTGGTGGATGCCATGACCGGTCAGGATGCAGCCAATACCGCCAAGGCGTTTGGTGATGCCCTGCCATTGACCGGGGTTATCCTGACCAAGGCGGATGGTGATGCCCGTGGTGGTGCAGCGCTGTCGGTGCGCCAGATCACCGGCAAGCCCATCAAGTTTATCGGTATGGGCGAGAAGACCGATGCCCTGGAGCCTTTCTATCCGGACCGTATTGCCTCGCGCATTCTGGGCATGGGGGATATTCTCTCCCTGATCGAGGAAGCCGAGCGCAAGCTGGACCGCAGCAAGGCGGACAAGCTGGCCAGCAAGCTGAAGAAAGGCAAAGGGTTTGATCTGGAAGATTTCCGTGACCAGCTGCAGCAAATGAAAAAAATGGGTGGACTCAGCGGCATGATGGACAAACTGCCCGGCATGGGCGGCATGGCACCACAGCTTCAGGGTCAGATGGACAACAGGATTTTTGTCCAGATGGAAGCCATCATCAACTCCATGACCCCGGCTGAGCGCGCCAACCCGGACATCATGAACGGATCCCGTAAAAAGCGCATAGCCGCTGGTTCCGGCACCCAGATCCAGGACATCAACCGACTCATCAAGCAGCATAAGCAGATGAGTAAAATGATGAAAAAAGTCACCAAAAAAGGCGGCATGAGCAAACTGATGCGAGGCATGTCGTCCGTGAAAGGCCAGCTACCCGGCGGAATGGGTGGCATGATGCCTCCCGGTGGCGGCAAAAAGTTTCCGTTTTAACAACCCATTAATGGCCAGCTCCAAAAACAGGGCTGGCCATTTGAATTTAATAACAATTTTCATTGAAATCGATAATTTATTTCAATCCCGAATAATAAATAAAATCCACATTCCGAACATTTACGAATTTTTGCTGTCAAAGTTTCTGTGCAATTAGAAATCAGGTCAGGTAAAGGACCTCTGTTTTTAATCACTGCTCCTGTTCAGAGACCCAAATCCGGGCAAATGAATAAGGCATTTATTTTCATAAACCAAAACGAGCAATGACCTTATAAAAAATTAAATTTTGACCATCAGCATAATGGAGTATTCGAAGTGGATAAGATTACCCGGCCCAACCATGATTATTCAAGCTTGCCAGCAAGCCAACCTGACCCGCAACATCAAGACTTTACAGCTGGCCGTCCTCGCAGCAACAGTGTTTGCCTGGGTTCATTCGGCTTGACAAGAGATGGTGCCAACTGCACCAGCGAGAGTAATGTCGGTGACATTCCGATTCGAAATCGAATGATCGAAATTCCCGTTAACCAGCACACACCAACCCCCCCCCCTGCTCCAAAGACTGATACCGGATCGGAAGAGGCATCAGCTAGCCCCAATCAAGACTCGCCCTCATCATCTCCTCCGGATAGCCCCCCCCCAACATCCATTAATGGCTCGCATCTTGCCTTCTATGGCTTAATGATGTACTACACAGGAACTATCCCTCAAAAACAAAAGCCTGATCCCAAGAAGCCAAAGGTTGATCCGAAGAAGCCAAAAGCTGATCCGCAAGAGCGAAAGTCTGATCCGCAAGAGCAAAAGTCTGATCCACGAAAACAAACGCCTGTTCCAAAACCTCGAAAATCCATTGGCTCAAAATCTCTCCCGCAGACGCAAAAACCTGATCCGAAACAGCGAAAACGCATCCCGCAAGCGCAAGAACTTCCCCAGAGAGATATATCCGAGGGGCAAGTAGTTAAGAAGCAACCGGAGAGCCCAACCAGCGCGGCCTGCCCTTCTCCGACGCCACAGCTAATACACTCATTCGGCAATGTTTCATTAACCATGTATTCAGGCATCCAGGCAAAAAACAACAACTGTGCACTGGCTGCCTTTTTTATGGCTCTATCAAACAAAGGCGCATTGAATACATTGATTGGCGAGATTGGTGCCGGAGCCAGTAAACTAAAATCGAAAGGCAAAATGCAAGATGCCAATACTCTGGATGAATTTTTACCGATATGCGAACATTTTCACTTTGATGAAAATAATAAAGGCTACATTGCCGATGAGGGCCTGGACCGCATAAGAACACTGTTCCAACTCCGCAATGGAACACTCAGCATGCCCCTTTCAATATCGGATATTATCACCACAATCCTCAAACGCATCTATGATTATCCGGATGCTGGAAAAGTCCCATCCGAAAATTTCGATATCCTTAAATATACAGAGTCCTCTTTGAAGCACAAAATAGTATCGATTGAAGCCGGGGATGGCTTCGTCACTATCAGTGACACACAGGAACCAGTCAGCAGTCTCAGGGATGATAGAATTCCCTCAATTACAATACCAGCAGGCCTGACCAAAGTAGTGAA
Source organism: Endozoicomonas sp. ALC013 (assembly GCF_049310205.1). NCBI lineage: Bacteria > Pseudomonadati > Pseudomonadota > Gammaproteobacteria > Oceanospirillales > Endozoicomonadaceae > Endozoicomonas > Endozoicomonas sp. ALC013. Next base: position 34,145 of record NZ_JBLYNS010000043.1, read on the forward strand.
CAATAAAGAACAACCAAAAGGACCACCCCACTCCAACCCGCCAAAATTTTTTTGGACTGTCGACGAATACAAACGGGGTGAGGAACTTGCCATAAAATGTACGGATAAATATGAAAGCAGCACAGGCAATCTGGTCGGTAGAAAATTTGTATATTTTGGTGACCCGGTGAATAAATCGAGGGAGATGGCAGCCGAGGTTGAAGAACACTATCTCTATGGCGACTTTCCCCGTACCGTTAGTTCATCATTTATCAATAGCCAGGGAGTGCAGATATTCGTTAATCATAAGCTAACCGGCTTTAACAAAGACGAACCTGTAAGTGGCAGAATAACCGCAACCTCTTCTCGATTGGCAACAACCCTGCAAGAGCTGATCGATAATTGGCTCAGGAACACTAAGCAAGGAATGGAACTTGATGATTGTGCATTCAAAGAGTTGTTACCTGATAACCATCACTCCCCGGAAGTGTTGTTGGTAACCATCCCCAACTTTGGAACCGAGATCAGACCCGAGCTGGAGTGGTGGAAAGATGTCTCTATTCCCACTGCCAACGGAAAAAAGAAGGATTACGAATTCGCTGGCGCGGTCACTATTGAAACAGGCCATTTTGTGGGCTGGCGTAAAGAAGGCAACGTCCTTCATTATGCTGACTCCATGGGAAACATGGAAGGCACTGAGACAGTTCCCTTAGTCGTCAAAATGCCGCTGACCGGGGCTGAAGAAACTCAAGAAATGTTACAAGCCGCTAATAATGACAGTGAAAGTCAATTCGATGCCTATTGCTCGGCAAGCCGAAGGGTCGCCAATCTGGGGAAATCAGCAGCTCTGGTTATTCTGACACAAAAGCCTGATTCATAAACGATTCTCACAGGCGGTTGTTACTCTGAGCCCGAGCCGGTTGATGTTCTACAGCGTATCAGCCTCCACCCGGATCGTGGTATCAGGGAACTGACTCCACGACTCTGGACTGGAAAATTCGGGGCCAATCCATTAATTAAAAGCCGACCTCGACAAGCAGGGAGTGCCAGCCCCTTGCTTGAACGCTTACACGAGATGGTTGTTCAGGGCGCACAAGACC
>NZ_JBLYNS010000044.1:0-35178 GCF_049310205.1 Endozoicomonas sp. ALC013
AACGGAGGGAGCATAGCCGTAGCTATGTGACCGGAGTTGTAACGAAGCAGAGTGCCTGAACAAGTAGTCAGAAATATATGATTTCATATGGTTAGCTACTTAACATCTACTTCTAATTAGCGAGGAAGGTCTTTCAATGCTGAACCCACCAGGAAGTTATCGCCTGCCACAATCACCAGATTTCAACTCTTATGCAACTGCAATAAGTGAAGAGGATCAGGGGAAATTTAATGATTTTGTAACAAAAATTATCAAAACGGCTGATGATGGTATTGAAAATGCCGCTTTAGAATTAGGCTGCACACCCAAACAAGTTGTCCAACCATTGAGTGATTATTTGATAAAGCATTATTCATTGTCAGCACCGCAAGATTCGAGGATCAGTACCGCTTCAAAAAATCCTGACAACCCCGATAATTGGAGATGGGATCTCTGGGAAAAAAAACTTTATACGCCTAAGGGTTATTTTGTATCAGATGAGATAGAAAGGAAAATTTCTTTTGCATTTGATGGTGAGCTATTCGGGAAAAAGCTTCAATCATGCAAAGATGCGTTGCCTCTCATGCATGTAGCTACACCAAGTTCAGCTTATGAATGTAAAAATGGTTATGCAATCGTAACCAAATTCTGTCAAAATTTAAAACCGATTACCCCATTGATTCGCTATTGTATTAGTAAAGGTATGTTCTCATATGAATTCATTAATAATTTGTACAAAATGTCCGAAAAAATAAACATGGAAACATGAAGTACACAAATTTTCATGACGATGGTTTCTCACCCTCTGTCATGGAAGCTTTAGCCACAGAGTCACGGAGACACAGAGGAAAAGCTTTTTTCTCTCCTCCGTGTCTCTGTGCCTCCGTGGCAATTTTCTTTCACGGCAAAGAACACGAAGGAAAAGAAAATCTCTTCTTTGTGTTCTTCGTGGCTTCGTCTTCAACCTCCCGAAGCTGGGAGTAAGCGCTTAATGTTTTCCCTAAGAGTGCCGCCGAGCTCAGATATACAACTTACAGGTAGCACAACCATTAACACCTGTACGACAGTATCCGTAATGGATTGTTCTTGTAATGGTGTTCAATACGCTCTTCAATTTCTGATGTGGCTGCTTTCCCTCCCAACAGCTGCCATTGTTTTGCCTGGGTCAGATCCTCGTCAGATACTGCCGCCATTAAATTTTGGTTAAGTTTGTCCTCAGGATAAAACCGCGCCAATACCTTATCGTATTCCCCAACCTGGAAAAGATTATTTTCTGCAGCGTACCTTAACTTATCATCCAGAAACTTGTCGTCTATTCGGCCACCGAATTCAATCCAGGCTTTGATATTCTCAGCAGGAGTCTCCACAGCCATCGAACGTCTCAGACAGTGATCTTTTTCCTCTTGAGTAAACGTGCTGATGCCTAGCTTTAACAGCGTCTGTGCGACAGTAAAATCCGCTGACTTAGCAGCTTCACTGCGGACTTCCGGAATTATTTTCTCAACTTTCGGCCCACCTGCCTTCAACGCCCATTTTGCTGCTTCCGTATGGCCCATAAATACAACCTCCCTGAAAAAATTCTCAATAGGATCATCTTCATAGATTTCCCGACTAAGTGAACGAATATAAAATAGGAATTCAATATAAGATAAATTTATGCCTGGTTCTTTATGAAATGGTCTAAACAGACGTAATAGACTTTTTAATTTATCATCAACTAACTTACCATGATGACCAGATAATAAGCTCGGTTGTATTTGTCGATGACATGAAACAGGAAGCCCCAGGCTCTTGGCGTCGATTGAAATCATTGACACATCAAGTAATGCCCTTCTGATTACTCTTGCTGATAATTCTTGCAGTGATTCAGTTCCGGTTATTTCAGACTCACCTGAATTTATTATATAAGTTTTAAGAGTATCTACATCTTCAGCTTCCAGAACTCTTTGATATTTAAAAAAGGCAAGCGCTTCTTGCGCCTTACGGACTTGTTCTTGCACAAGCCCAGGATCCTGACTATGACGATATGTCGATAGTTCAGCAAGAGAGAGATTAGCAACATTGTCAGGTAACATTTTCTGGTTCTCAAGCAGAAATATATTTCTGCATCAGACCAATTTTTCTGCATTAAGTTTCCCAAACCCATATCACAACAGCGAACTGAAGAAACGGTCAACCACTTCGGTAGCCGCCCCGTAATACTGTTCATCAAACAAAGAGGCGTGATTACCCGGCTCAAGGTTCAATTCAACCGTCTTTGCTCCTGCAGCAGCAGCCTCCTGAAAGAACCCGGCAGCGGGATAGACGTTTCCTGACGTACCAATGGAAACAAAGAGATCACAGACGGACAGTGCCTGATAAATCTCATCCATCCGTAAAGGCATCTCACCAAACCAGACAATATGTGGACGAAGATTACCGGCAACACCGCAGCATTCACAGGGAGTGTCGACGGTAACATCCTGATCCCAATAAAAAACCTGCCCTGTCTCCTGGCAGTGAACTTTCAATAATTCACCATGCATGTGAATCAGCCGGTTGCTCCCTGCCCGCTCATGGAGATCATCAACATTTTGCGTCACCAGAAGAAAACTTCCGGAGAAATGACGTTCAAACGCGGCAAGTACCTGGTGAGCACGGTTTGGTTTGACTGAGTTCAGCTGCCGCCTTCGGTCGTTGTAAAAGCGTTGTACCAGTGCGGGGTTTCGGGCGTAGCCTTCAGGGGTTGCCACATCGTCAACAGGATGATTCTCCCAGAGCCCGTCACTGGCCCGGAATGTTCTGATTCCAGACTCGGCGGAGATACCCGCACCGGTCAGAACAACAATGGATGAATAGCGCAAACCAACCTCCTGTCATCAACGACGGTATTTAGTCGTATAATGTATGGTTTTGCGGGTACCGGCAGCCACCTCAACACGAAGCTGATCCGGCTTTTCCAGCGTGGCTCCCCTGACACTGTCGAACTTTATCAGGTTGCTGTCACGCTCTCTTAACAACAGCGTAATACTGTCTTGCTGGTCATTAGAGACCGTTGCCTGCCATTTTACCACCAGCTCTTTATCACTCTTCTGTTCAAGATCAAGACGGTTACGCTCAACACGAACGGCCAACGCTTCTCCCATGGTCAACCAGGCACTGTCTCCTGCCGTGGTTTTGGGTAACCATGAGTGACCACTGATGATATAGCCACCCTCCGGATCCTGTTCATACAGACGAACCTGTGCAGGTGGGAGATCCAGGGGGGCCGCAAATTTCCAGGTCAGCCTGGGTCGTTCAACCGTGGCCGTTCTGCCACCGGTGGAGCGGCCATATACGTCAAGGGTATACAGCTTTTCAAGATGCAGTGGTTCTGAGAAAAGATCCATCAGCTGTCTGCTATTGGCGGGAAGAACGGTGTCCTTTGGTAAGGTGGTCAGCAACACTTCACCGACACGTTCCCCGTAGTCAACGGTATCTGCCATCGCCGAGGCTTTAAGCATCCGGTTCTTTTGGTAAAACTCGGCAACGCCCCCCTCACCACCAGCCACAAGGCGAATGGTTGCCTGATCGAAGTTGATATTGGCACTGTTAGTTAGCAGCGTTTTTAATTCCAGACGTCCCTGGTTGTGGGATAAAAGCGTTAACCGATAATGACTGTCATAGCTTAATTGAGGCGTAATATACGAGAGCTTCAGGGAACCACTCACCGGCTGCTGGCCAAAATCCGCCTTTACATACTGGAGATTTTCTCCCTGAATCTCCGAAGCGGTCAGTGACAGTATCCTCAACCCCTGGGGATCATGATAATCAATCAAATACTGACGGCCATTGTTGCCTTCCACCAGCCCGATTCCCTGCTGGTAGCTGACCAGTTTTCCCTGAATGGCAACGTTGAGGCCGCCACCAAACAGTTCAACGTTTTTGCCAAGCAGATTCCGGTAGTAATTATCGCGACCCAGGCCGCCCTGATGCCAGAAAACGTCATCAGGCCGGTAAACAGTATCACCATCGACGTATTCAAGATTAAGACTGCCATCAAGCCGGTTGATCGGCAGACCGACAATCTTCAGACTGCCCAGCCCATCGGGTCGGGTATCGAACCTCTGGCTGACCAGGGCTTTATCACTGTAGAGCGTCACTACCGTTGACTGTGGTTGCTCAACGTTAAATCTGCCCGGTAAAGATTCACCTGAGGCCCGGGTGATCACGAACCCGGACATCAGCAAAATCAGTAATAAGTGCTTAAACATAATGGCTCACCTGTACGCCACTGAATTGATAGGTTTGCAAGCACTTTAAAACGAATAGATTGCGTTGTCTCGCAACTTCACAGAAATGAGCGAATCACTGAGGGCAGCCCCCAGGATGTTATCGATTAAACTGCCAGAACGGGTTTTCCATCTCCAGATCTAGCGCCTTTCCATAGCCCGGAACATTTACCTGTTTTTCCGTAAACGTCAGGTCAGAACCGTCCAGCACACCCTCACCAAACTGATAAATGGGGTTTGCTTCACCGCTCTGGCAGCGCTGTTCATAGTCATCCTGCTGCTGGGTGACTGTCTCATTTTTCTGTTGCCACTGCGTCATGGCCTTATCGCCATGGCGGGCTTTCAGCATTTTTCGGGTTATTTCCGGGCTGAGCAGCAGGGCTGTGGCATTGTTGCCACCAAAACCCTTGGCATTAATCAGGGCAAGATCCATCTGATCAGCCCCGGTTTCCAGGTGATTCAGCAGAATATTGAGTTTTTCCGAATAAACGTCTTCAGCCAGGCCATTGATCGTTCTGATACCGGGAATAAATCCATGCTTCCAGACGCCGAGTGTCGCCATAATCTGATCACCACCCGCTGCGCCGATGGAATGACCAAGGTAACTTTTAACCGCAGCCACCGGCCAGCTTTCCATACCAAACACTTTTGCGGTTTCACTGAGAATCTGTGACTCGGTCACCCGGTTCTGTGGCGTTCCTGTGCCATGGGCCTGAACAAAACTCCGGTAACGAAGGGCGTCTTCGCCAGCAATGGCCCTGCCCAGGGCGGCAGCCCGGGCCACGGTCAAATGATTACCGGCTCCCGGGGCAGAAATAGACTTCTTGAAACCATCCGCATTAATAAAGACATCCGCCACCGATCCCAGGATCTGTGCGCCACACTCAAGGGCCAGTTCGTCATCCATCAACACCAGAAACTGGCTGGATTCGGCAATGGTGAAACCGGCATTGTCGGCAAATGGGCGACAGGCTCTGCGCCAGTCCGGATGGTCAGAATCCGACAGACCATCGAGTTTCCGCAGTGCTGCATCCGTGGTCAAAGCCCCCATAGTGGAATAACCTTCCATGACTTCCGGGGTAATTGGCGCTTCACTGTTGCCCACAATCACCAGACGACGACGGCCACTGCGAATGTCAGCAGCAGCCTGCTCCAGATTGTAAAGCATGGTAGCACAGGCTCCCATACTGGTACCCGTGCCACCCAGAGAACCAAGGATATAGGCATTGATAAAATCCGCCGACATCTCGGCAAAACCCAGTGGACACTGTTTGGAAGTGACCCGCTTTCCCAGCAAACGGGACTGAAGCAAACCGCCATTGCCGTTAAAATCCAGCTGGCTCATGGCACTGCCGGAATAGACCGCAACCTGTTCAGGGCTTAGCTTCTGCTTGACCGCAGGCCAGTCCATACCGGAAGAATAAATCGCATCGGATGCACCGAACACCGTCATTGTCAGTGACCTGGGGTGGTTCCGGGACTGGTACAGCTTTTCCGGGGCAAACCCGCTGGGCAGCTGACCCGCGGCATTGACCAGTGATTCACGGATGGAAGGAATCATTAACGGCTGGCCGACTTCGATTTTCACCTTGATCTGGCCATCTTCCAGTTTTTCTAACTGCCAGCCATCCGGCAGTGGATTGGGTAAACGACGGCCCTTCAGAATAATTTCCGATCCGGACTCCGCCTGAATGGCCTGATGAAAAGGAATGGCTTGCGGATTAAACAGGTTGTTTTCCAGCCGGCGAATCAATGTTCCCGACAGAATATCTTCCCGACTGCTGTCTTGTGGCAGATTTCTCAGCGTGCGAAGCGCAGCAAGGGTTTCGTGCTGCGACCGGTCACTCAGGCATTCCAGCACCAAACGACGGTAGCCATGAAAACCAGAGGTTCTTCCAGCTGGGCTGACCCCACCTTGAGCAACAATAACGGGTAATCTGGACAAACCACACTCCTGTATAACAACTGAATGATGCGCCACTCTGAGTAGCGATCAGGTTGTTATGAATGCAAATTAAGAATTAAATGAAGTTGGCACTAGTTTAATGATTTCGTGATAAACTTAACTGGATGAAAAAGACACGAATACGGACAAAAAAGACACATCACTGAGCAGTTTTACGCCAATGTTCCAACAATCCCCCCCAATCCAGTTAAACCGGGTACTGATCCCTATGGTGGAGCATATGATCAGTACCAGTGTGACATTACCCCTTGAGATGCTGGAAGCGGCAATGACCTACACCCGACTGTCAGCCAATAAAAAAAGTATTGAAGTTCATTTCTGTGCCAGTACGCCCGCCCCCATCACCACCACTGGCGGCCTGAGACTGACACCGGACAGAACCTTTAAACAGAGTGGCTATGGTGATCTGATTCTGGTTCCTGCGCTCTGGCGCAACCCGATTCCGGTGGTCAGGAAACACCCGGAAATCATTGCATGGTTAAAACACCAACACGATGCCGGTGCCGTATTTGCCGCAGCTGGTACCGGGGTGGCGTTTATGGCAGAAACCGGGCTTCTGGATCAAAAACCAGCCACAACCCACTGGTTTTACATGGAAAAACTGCAACGTTTTTTCCCGGATATTGAGTTCAAACCCAATCACCTGATCACCCGGGCAGGTCGTATTTATTGCGCTGGCAGTGTCAATTCGGTCGCTGACCTGATGGTGCACATGATTGGCGTAGCGTTTGGCGAGTCCATCGCCCAAAAGGTTGAACAGCAGTTTTCCCATGAAATCAGAAAGCCCTTCAAAGACACTTATTTTGCTGAAGATCATGCCACAACCCACCAGGATGAAGTGATCGTCTCCCTGCAGGACTTTATCCACCATCACTTCGCCAGTGAAATCTCTCTGGCTGCCCTTGGCAGACTGTCGGGCTTGAATGCCCGGACACTGAATCGTCGCTTTCAACAGGCCACCGGTTCCCCGCCAATGGAGTATGTCCGCAAAATCAGGCTTGATCAGGCCAGCGATCTATTAAAGAATACCAACCTGGGCATTGCCGAAATTGCCCTGCAGGTGGGATATGCCGACGCTGATTATTTTTCCAGATTGTTCAAACGTCGCTACCAGCTCACGCCTTCTGAATTTCGCAGAAGTGTCCGGGGCAAACTGTTCTACCTGAATGACACCACAATGGAATGATTACAATAAACGCCGGAAAATTCCGGGGTTTTGGAGACTCCCTCGCATGTTCCCGAGAAAACGCGCCCTGGGCGCTGGATTGTTGTCCCTCTGCCTGTCCTCGTTCAGCCTGGCGGCTTCGCCCCTGGGGCTATGGAAAACCATTGATGACAGCACGGGTAAAGCAAAAAGTTATGTCACAATCTTCGAGGAGAATGGCAAACTGTCTGGCAAAGTGACACAGATTCTTGACCCTGCCAAACAGGACAGCATTTGTGACCAGTGCCAGGGCGAGCTCAAGGATCAGAAAGTTCAGGGCATGACCATACTCTGGGGCATGAAAAAGCAAGGCAGCAAATATGATGATGGAAAAATCGTCGATCCTGAATCCGGGAAAGTCTACAGCGCTAACATGAAAGTGCTGGAAGATGGCAGTAAACTGGAAGTCCGTGGTTATATCGGGTTCGCGCTGATTGGCCGTTCGCAAACCTGGGAACGTGTTGAAGATTAACGCATAATTGAACTCATTAATAATGACCACCGCGTTTCTGGTGGCAGCCGGTCTGATCACCGGCTCTGTTCTCTTCTGGACCCTGCGCCTGGGCATTGGCCCTACTCCCACCTCGCGAAAAGTCAGGGCGGCGATCAGAGATATCCTTCCAGATGACGTGTCCGGTCATGTTATGGAACTTGGTTGTGGCTGGGGACACCTGATTCCCATTTTAAGAGAAAAATACCCTGACAAAAAAATTGAGGCCTGGGAACGTTCTCCGGTTCCAGCCCTGTTTACTGAGGCAAGGTACGGGATCGATGTTATAAGAGCGGATTTCTTCCAGGCAGCCCCTGGTAACGTCGGCCTTGTTGTTTGCTATTTGTATCCCGGAGCGATGGAACGTGTTGAAAGAGAATTGATTCCTCAAATGCCACCTGGTTGCTGGTTACTTACCCACACCTTCAGTTTATCAGGCAGAGTGCCGGTAAAGACGCTTAAGGCCAACGATCTTTACCAGACACCTGTTTTTCTTTATCAAGTTCAGCCAGCTTCATCTTAAAGGACTTAATCAATTAATCTTTGCCTGTGTTCAGATAGGCAGAAATAAAATCAGTTACAAGGGTACATACTCTTGAAAAGACACTCTCTGATGGTTCAGGAACGGGGGTGGCACTGTATAATCCAGCAAACACTTTAGGGTTTTTATCCCGCAGCGTCAGAAGCGTACCTTTTCCTGCCACCATAACAAAACCTTCATCAGCAGTATCTGATTTCACAGATCCTTCAAAAAGAATAGAATCAAGCTCACCCTCATCTATATTTTCTAATTCAAGGGAGACTCCAACCTCCTCAGCAACTGTCATTCCAAATACATGCCCGGTCTTTACAACAGGTGGAACTAATTGATTCCCAGGGGGAGCTCCGTGTATAGCGTCAATATTCATAGTCTATTTCCTACTCCATAAGAAACTTTTCAGAAAACTGAAAAATCTGTGGATTTTGTTATTTGGACTATCGTTTGTTTCGAAAGTTCCATCATGTTACCGGGTAATAATAATTAAACATCTGTTTGACTATTAAAATGGCAAAGAAGCAGGCAAGCGTTATGTAAAAAACGCCAGCTATATCATGATGATGTAATGGTAAAGGAGCTCAGGGGTAAAGAGGTTTTTTATGCAGAACAGCAAATATGCTGTGAAAGTCCGTCAGCCGATGAGACTCAATGGAATATGTTGAGACTTCCCCTGCCAGCGATAGATCTCCAACTCGGCAGGGTCACAGGAAACACACCCCTTTTTGCAGGCCACAAAGCAACCCGGCTGTTCACAGCTCAACTGACCTTTCCTTAGCCAGTGTGAGAGCATCCCTCTCATGGCCTCAGGTGTGGTATTGAATTTCACACTGAGGTCAGCCAGAGAGCACACTTTCTGCAGTTTCAAATAATCGCGGATTTTGATCAGCATGGTCAGCGCCTGTCAGGTTCCGGTTAATGGCCAAAAGCACTGAGGGTGCTTTTGGCCACGCTTTGCGTTTACGATGTCATTGCGGGCTGACATCCATCCGCCCTTGCAGTACTGAGGCTCCCATGCGTTTCATCAAGGTAACCACAATAAACATCATCAGCATGATCGATACCACCCAAAGTAGCGTTTCGCCAGGCTGCACAGATACCAGGGACAACTGGTAATAAATAGTGGCAACCGCATAGCCAAGGAAGAAAGTCCATCCGGAAATGAACAGCGTCCAGCCCAGGGTGGTTTCCCGGTAAATAGCACCCAATGCTGCTACGCAGGGAGTATAAAGAAGGATCATCAATAAGTAGGCAATGACTGCAGCATGACTGGGGAACAGGCCTGCCATAACAGAGAAGGTGCTGACCTTGACTGCCTGCTCTTCAGCAACCGCATCCAGATCGGTCAGATCGCCCACTTCGACACCCAGAGGATCTGCCAGTGTGCCACTTAAACCACTCAGATTGGCTGGAATAGTGGCAACGGCTTCCTGCAATCCTGCCAACAGGTCAAACGTCGTTTCACCCTCGGTGTCAGCGTTTTCAGACGCGGCAATAGCACCGTACATTGAGTCAAGCGTACCCACAACGGCTTCTTTCGCCAGAATACCTGTAAACAGTCCCACAGCCGCTGGCCAGTTTTCTTCCGTCATGCCCATGGGGGAAAATATCGGGGTAATGGTTTGGCCAATCTTGCTGAGCAGGGAGTTCTGAGTGTTCTGGTGACCGAAAGAGCCATCGGTACCAATAGCATTCAGGGTGTTCAGCACGACCACCACCATCACAATCGCTTTGCCTGCACGCAGGATAAAAGCCTTGAGACGATCCCAAGTGCGTAACATGACCTGAGTCACCGATGGCAAATGGTAATTGGGCAACTCCATAATAAATGGCGAACTGTCGCCACTAAGGATGCTCTGCTTGAGAATCAACCCGGTAAATATTGCTGCCAGGATACCCACCAGATACAAAATAAACACCACATTCTGGCCGGACTCCGGGAAAAAGGCAGCGGCAAACAGTGCGTACACCGGCAATCGGGCACCGCAGGACATAAACGGAGCCATGGAGATGGTCAACAGCCGGTCCTTTTCATTGTCCAGTGTCCGTGCTGCCATAATCGCAGGCACGTTGCAGCCAAAGCCCACCAGCATGGGAACAAAAGCTTTGCCCGGAAGCCCCAGAAAGCGCATGAGCCGGTCAATGACAAAAGCAGCCCTGGCCATGTATCCCGAGTCTTCCAGTATGGAAAGAAACAGAAACAGGAAAGCAATCACCGGGATAAATGTCGATACAGTCTGGATACCACCACCCACACCGTCCGCCAGTAACGTCACTGCCCAGGCGGGAGCACCAACCGAGTTCAGCCAGTGGCCCAGACCGTCCACCAGCAGAGTCCCGGTAAAGATATCGAAAAAGTCGATAAAGGCACTGCCGAAGTTAATGGTGAACATGAACATCAGATACATGACACCCAGGAAAATGGGGAACCCAAGCACCCGGTTCAGTACCACACGATCAATGGATTCGCTCAGCCGGTGACTGACCACGCCCCGCTCACGAATCACTGACTCCATAAGCTGACCAACCACATCGTAACGTCGACTGGCCAGAATAATATCCAGATCTTCCTCAAGGGCAGCCTCAATGATATGACGCTGCCGGGTAGCCTCATTGACCACCTGCCAGGTCAGTTCCGGCAGAGGCACAGTGTCACCTTCCAGTAACTTCAGGGCATACCAGCGTCGGGACAGCGGACTATCAAGATTCACAGACGCTTCAAGGGTCGATTCAATAACGGCAATGGCCTGTTCCAGCTGTTCACCAAGGTTCAATGGTGGGGCTACGGAGATACCATTATTCAGAAAATCATTAATATTTTGTAAAAAGGCTTTGATATTGCCTGACTTGCTGGCAACCAGGGGCAGCACCGGACAGCCGAGTTCCTCAGCCAGCTTGTCAATATCAATGTCCATGCCCTTTTCCCTGGCAACGTCCATCATATTGAGCACAACGATGACCGGAGCACCCATATCCAGCAGTTGAGTGGTCAGGTACAAATTTCTTTCGATATTTGAAGCATCAAGAATATTGATAATTAAATCAGCTTCACGCTTCAGGATATAATCCCGCGCCACCTTCTCATCAAGAGAAACGTCGCTGTCAACCACATCAAGACAGTAGGTTCCGGGCAGATCAACGACCTCTATGGCGTTATCAGCAAAGGTATAAAAACCACTGCGTTTTTCCACAGTAACGCCTGGCCAGTTGCCAACCCGCTGCCGGGCACCGGTCAGCGCGTTAAACAGCGTTGTCTTACCACAGTTAGGATTTCCGACAATTGCAACAACGTGTTTTTTCATGTTCTGGAAACCTCTACAACAGCGGCTTCATCCTTTCGAATCGATAATTGGAAGCCCCTGACTTCCAACTGGATTGGGTCCCCCAATGGCGCAACACGACAAACCGTGAACCGGGTTCCGGGCGTCAGGCCCATTGCCAGCAATTTCCGCCGGTAAGCACTGCCAGCATCCGCAAAAGCGGTTACCCGGCCACATTCACCGGTTTTCAGTTCACCCAATGTCACCTTCATGTACATCTTCTCCACAGGCATCATAAAGTCAGTTTTGTACGCGTTTTTTCTGCAAAGCAGGTAATAACTCGCAAAAATGACCCAGATATTTGCACCTAAATCATCTGCCAGGGCCAGAACCTGTTTTTTTGTCGGGGTTTTAGTGTGGAATGGTTGCTGCCTGACAAAATGTCAATTGATCTGAATATATACGCAAATGAGAATGGTTACAATTTAGAGGACGACCAATCTCACTCATTGTTGACCCATATCAATGTTCGCAGGTCGTAATGGTAAATCGGGATAAGATATGAAAAAGGCAGGATCTACAGAGTGACTGATTAGCCGAACCACTAATCAGTCACTCTGTGAAGTGTTCATCACTACTGACAAACGAGTGTTTTATGGAACCGACGGGTACATCGCACCAGACATAAACTGAAGTATCCGGTTGACCTGACAGCTGTAACCGAACTCATTGTCATACCAGACATAAAGCACACAGCGTTTGCCGTCAACAATAGTGGCTTGCCCATCCACAACGCCAGCTCGACGGCTACCCACAAAATCACTGGAAACTGCTTCAACAGAGGTGACGTAATCCACCTGTTTCTGAAGGCTGGAATACAGTGAGGTCTCCCTGATAAAGCGATTAAGCTCTTCAACGGTGGTGGCCTTGTCCAGGGACAGGTTAAGGATGGCCAGGGAAACATTCGGGGTCGGCACCCGAATAGCATTCCCCGTCAACTTACCTTCAAGTTCAGGCAACGCCTTGGCAACGGCTTTCGCTGCCCCGGTTTCGGTAATGACCATATTCAGTGCAGCGCTGCGTCCACGACGCTCACCCTTGTGGTAATTATCAATCAGATTCTGGTCATTGGTGTAAGAGTGAACCGTCTCTACATGACCGTGTTCAACACCAAACTCATCATTAATGGCCTTCAGCACCGGTGTGATCGCGTTAGTGGTACAGGAGGCGGCGGAAAGAATCTGATCTTCCGGCTCAATATCGTTATGATTTACCCCATAAACAATATTCTTGATATCCCCTTTTCCCGGTGCTGTCAGCAGGACCCTGGATACTCCCTTTGATTGCAAATGCAGGCTCAATCCCTCTTTATCACGCCATTTACCGGTGTTGTCGACAATCACGGCATTGTTAATGCCATACCGGGTGTAATCGATGGAATCCGGGCTGCTGGAATAAATGACCTGAATGGCCACACCGTTGGCATAGATAACCTTATTCTCTTCATCAACAGATATAGTGCCCTGGAAAGAGCCATGAACCGAGTCGCGACGCAACAGGCTTGCCCGCTTCTGAAGATCATTGCCTGCACCGCCGGGCCTGACAACCACGGCCCTCAGGTTAATACCAGAGCCACTGCCCGCGCGCTCAATGAGGATTCTGGCCATCAAACGGCCAATCCGGCCAAAGCCATACAATACGACATCCTGACCCGGGCCCAGGGTCTGTTTATGGCCATTAGTCACTGACGCTACTTGACCGGTAACGTACTCTTCCAGTGACAGGCCTGCTGCTTCCGCCCGGTAGCCAACCGCCAGCTTGCCAATATCAATACGGGATGGCCCCAGATCAAGGCCTGCCAGAATTTCCAGCACAGGGTAAGTCTCACGGACAGAGAGACCATTGTCCTCAATCTGTCGAACAAACTTGTGCGCTTTCAGCAAGCTGATTACGGAGCGGTTAATGACGGGATGCCCAAACACAGACGTGACAACATGGTGATTTCTATACAGCTTGCCGATCAGAGGGATCATTGACTCAGCCAGTGCTTCACGCTCTTTCCAGTCCTGAAAACGATCTGCTACCACGATAAATTCCCGTTTATTATTTCTGTTTTAAATACAATCCCTTATTTGGGACTTATGTTCTGTTGGTATTATCCTTGTTGATGGTGTTCGAGGCAACAAAGATTATCAAACATTAACACCGCCAATCTTTCTGCCTTTGATTTTCCTCCTTATTCCACCATTTCCCGCTGGCAATACTGGGAGAACAGGATCACAACCGCTACAATCCACCACTTATATCTGTATTTGGGGTAAATCAGGAGAGCCTTCAGGATTTTCATGTTTCAACACACTATTCCTCTGCCAACCCACCCCGGCGACAAGCTTCAGTGGGGAAATCTCGCGAAAGCCGGGCCTGCCTTGACCATTTCCTGTGCTGCGGTATCGGACAACCAGCCGCTGATGATTATTACGCCGGACAGTTCATCAGCAAACCGGCTGGAAGAAGAGCTGGCCTTCTTCCTTGCTGAAGAAGCCAACATCCATGTTCAGCAAATGCCGGACTGGGAAATACTGCCCTACGATACCTTTTCACCCCATCAGGATATTATTTCCCAGCGACTGTCAACGCTCTACCACCTTCCCCTGACCGACAACCGTGGCCGAAAAAAAATTCTGATTGTGCCCGTGACGACGCTGTTGCACCGCCTGTGTCCGAAGAACTATCTGCTGGGCAGCTGCCTGTCGTTGCAACCGGGCACCCGGTTTATCATTGATGAACGCCGGGGCCAGTTTGAACAGGCCGGATACCGCTGTGTGGACTCAGTGATGGAACATGGCGAGTTCGCTATCCGTGGCTCGATTGTTGATATTTTTCCCATGGGGGCTGACACGCCCTATCGGGTTGACCTGTTTGATGACGAGATAGAGTCACTGAGAACGTTTGATCCTGAAACGCAACGCTCCATTGCAACGGTTGAGGAGATACAACTGCTACCGGGGCATGAGTTCCCCCTGGATAAGCAAGGGATAGCGTTATTTCGCAGTAATTTTCAGGAAACCTTTGACGTTAACTATCGTGAATGCCCGATTTACCAGGATATCAACAAAGGTATTGCCAGCCCGGGCATTGAATACTATCTGCCTCTCTTTTTTGAGGAGACGTCAACGCTTTTCGACTACATGCCAAAAAACACCCGAATACTGATCTACGACACCGTGAGTTCATCGCTGGATCATTTTTATTCGGATGTTCATGCACGTTACGACAACCGCCGTGTTGATCCGCAAAGGCCAATACTTCCGCCATCCCGGGTTCTGATGCCCTCGGAGGAGCTATACAGCAGACTGAACGACTTCCCCAGAGTCACACTGTTTGAGCAGCCTGTTGCACCCAGGGCCGGTCGATTTAATTTAAATCGCGAGGAATTGCCGGAACTGACCATTAATGCCCGGCTTGAGCAACCACTGGCCCACCTCAAAACCTTTATAAATGGCATTCATCATGTCCTGCTGGTCGCCGAAAGTGCCGGACGGCGGGAAGTACTCCTGGAGCTGCTGAGCCAGAATAATATAATGCCTGACCTGTGTGATGGCTGGTCCGCATTTCTCAAAGAAAAGCCCGCTCTGGCGGTCAGTACCGGGCTACTGGACAACGGACTGTATCTACCGGAAGAACAAATTGCTGTTATCCCGGAAGCGCTTTTGCTCGGCCAGAGAGTACAACAGACCAGACGGCGGAAGACAGAAGACGAACACAGTGCCGACCAGGTGATTCGCAACCTGACCGAGTTAAGAATCGGAGCCCCCGTGGTTCATATTGACCATGGGGTTGGCAGATACAGAGGGCTGGAAACACTGGCAGTGGATGGCCAGACCACGGAGTTTCTGACCCTGGAATATGCCAACGAAGCCAAACTCTATGTACCTGTTGCTTCTCTCCACCTGATTTCCCGATACACTGGTGCCGATGATGAACTTGCCCCGCTGCACCGGCTGGGCAGTGAGCAATGGAGCAAGGTGCGGCGTAAGGCCGCCGAAAAAGCCAGGGACGTGGCCGTTGAACTGCTGGATATTTATGCCCGCAGAGAAGCACGAAAAGGGTTTCCTTTCACTGAGCCGGAGCAGAACTATCTGGCTTTCGCTGCCGCCTTTCCGTTTGAAGAAACGCCCGATCAGCAACAGACCATTGCCGCCGTTATTGGTGATATGTGCGCACCAAAACCCATGGACCGCCTGGTCTGTGGTGATGTGGGCTTTGGTAAAACAGAAGTTGCCATGCGGGCCGCTTTCCTTGCGGCCCATAGCGGTAAACAGGTGGCCATTCTGGTTCCCACAACGCTGCTGGCGCAACAGCACTACGAAAGTTTCCGCGATCGATTTGCGGACTGGCCCGTAGAAATTGATGTTATTTCACGCTTCAAGTCACAAAAAGCCGTGGATCAGGTAAAAGAGCGGCTCACTGAGGGCAAACTGGATATCATTATTGGTACCCACAAAATTCTCCAGGGCGACCTGACCTTTAAAGATCTTGGCCTGCTCATTATTGATGAAGAACACCGCTTTGGGGTCCGACACAAGGAAAAGCTCAAGTCATTGAGGTCCGAGGTTGATATCCTGACCCTGACCGCAACGCCCATTCCAAGAACGCTCAATATGGCCATGTCCGGTATTCGCGACCTGTCCATTATCGCGACACCACCGGCACGGCGACTCTCGGTTAAAACCTTTGTCCGGCAATATGATCAACCCCTGGTGAAAGAAGCGATCCTCAGGGAGCTGCTGCGTGGCGGGCAGGTGTACTATCTTCACAACCAGGTGGAATCCATTGAAAAAGTAGCCAGCGACCTTCAGGAACTGATTCCTGAAGCACGGGTCATCACCGGTCATGGCCAGATGCGTGAGCGTCAGCTTGAACAGGTGATGTCCGATTTTTACCACAAGCGCTACAACGTTCTGGTATGCACAACCATTATTGAAACCGGCATCGATATCCCTAATGCCAATACCATCATCATCAACAGGGCTGACAAGTTTGGCCTGGCCCAACTGCATCAGCTTAGAGGCAGGGTTGGTCGCTCACACCACCAGGCCTACGCTTATCTGTTAACACCGACACCGAAATCGATGACGGCTGATGCCGCGAAACGTCTTGAAGCCATATCGGAAGCACAAACCCTTGGTGCCGGGTTTATGCTGGCCTCGAACGACCTGGAGATCAGGGGTGCGGGTGAACTGCTGGGTGAAGGCCAGAGCGGCCAGATACAGAGTGTTGGCTTTACGCTCTACACCGAGATGCTTGAGCGTGCCGTTAACGCCATCCGCAACGGCGAAACGCCCAATCCGGATCAGCCCTTGAACCATGGCACAGAAGTGAACTTACGGCTTCCGGCCCTGTTGCCTGAAGACTATATTCACGATGTCCATAGCCGCTTGATTCTCTATAAGAGAATTGCCGCCGCTGATAATGAGGAAAAGTTAAAGAACCTTCAGGTTGAGCTGATTGACCGGTTTGGCCTCTTGCCCGACCCGGCCAAAAACCTGTTCCGTCAGATGAAGTTAAAACTCTGTGCCCAGAAGCTGGGCATCAAGAAACTGGATGCCAGCAGCAAAGAAGCAAGGGTCGAGTTTGAAGAGCAGCCCAGTGTCGATCCCATGCTGATTATTAACCTTATCCAGTCAAGCCCTCAGCAGTTCAGGCTGGAAGGCAGCAGCATCTTAAAGTACATTGACGCAATGGAAACTTCGGAACAGAGGTTTAAGGCAACGGAAACGTTGCTGGGCAGGCTTGCGGGTTAACAGCTGATATCTAACAATAGCCACCTGGCTGGTTTTCAGACAGTCAGGAGCTGCTGCACAAAAGCCACAATCCCTGATTCCGGATTGGGTGATCCAAGGAAATTCTGTATGAAAAAACTTCAGCTTATCGCATTGTCGATAGCACTACTGGTTAATGTACCGCTTTCTGCTGCACAGAACGCGAGTGATGGAGGACCTGATATCCCATGGTATCAGGTGGATCTTGTGGTTTTTCGTTACCTCAACAATCACAGTGGCGAAGCCTGGCCTCCCGTTGCCGGTTACCGGGCACCTGGCAATGTAATCAAACTGCAAACTCACGCTGCCGACCCTGATGATAGCAGTCCTCTGTTTGACATTATTGAGCCTGTAAAGCAGAGCCATCCTGATGTTATGCGTGATGCCTACATCGACCTGCCAGCCAATGAAAGGATTCTGAACAGCCAGGTAACTGCACTTGAGAGAAATCGCAATTATCAGGTGATTACCCATAAAGCCTGGCGAATGCCTGTCAGCGCCAGATCGGGTAAACGACCGATTGAAATCCGGGCTGCTATCAGCGGGCAGGACAATCTGTTGCTGAATGGCACGGTCAGCGTCAGTGAAGAGCGCTTTCTGCATGTTGATATTGATCTGTGGCTGAATAAATTAAGTCCGGAACCACTGTACTCCGCCCTGTCCGGAAACAATTACGAACAAAAGACATCTGACGTTCTGGCTGCTTCTGATATAGGATCTGACAATCTGGTGAGACTGGATGATGGCTCCCCGCCTTTGCGTATAACCGATAATTTTCAGATAAAGCAGCGAAGAAGAGTTCGGAATGTAAAGGAAATTCAATACATAGACAGTCCGGAGATTGGCGTCCTGTTCAAACTTACGCCCTATGATCGCCCTGAGGCGCTGGTGGAAACGGGAATGATCATTTCAGAAAAAAGCAGCTGACGTTGCTAAAAATGAGTGAACAGAACAGTTCATCATTTCAATAAGCTTCATGTGGACAATCTCCGTTCACCCTGAGCGGAGTCGAAGGGTGACTGGCACAGTCTTTATTCAGGGTATGGATTTTATGTCCTTCGACTCCGCTCAGGACGAACGGAGTTTTGAAACCCAGAAATGTGTAAATTATTTCAGGACAGCTCCTAAATGACCCCATCAAATGTATTGAAACTGTGTACTAACTCCTGATCTGCTTACTCATGATAAAACTGTTTTTATCCCCAACAGTCTGATACTCAACGTTATCCATCAAACTCTGGACGATCGGCAACCCTCTACCGCTGCACAGCCACGCCGCAGGATTGTCAGGATCCACTGACATATCCCTGCTCCCCAGCTTACCCTGATCCATTGGCTTACCCCAATCACTGATGGTCAGCATTAAGCAAGCCTGCAAAAGACTGACCCCAACCTCAACCTTATGCCCCTTTTCATTACCATAGGCGTGCTCGATGGCATTATTCACAATCTCAACCACACACAGCTCCACACGATTCACCTCAACCGGGGACAGTGTTGTCATGGCACAAAGGCCCCGGACAGCCATGGCAACCAGGGTGGTATTCGCCAGCTCACTGTCAATCTCAAGCCTGACAGCCTGCCCCTTTTCGTCGGTCATGATTACTTCTCCTTAATGGCCTCGGTCACTGTAGGGAGAATGGTAAACAGCTTGTCCATAGAGGTAAGACTGAAAAGATCCATAACCGCAGGCTGGGCACTGGCCAGCTTCATGGAACCGGCTCCCCCCATTTTTTTCAGACCTGCCACCAATGCCCCCAAACCACTGCTGTCCATAAAACGCACCTGGGATAAATCAATCACCAGGTTATCGGAGCCATTGTCGATCTGGTCAAACAGATAAATCCTCAGAGGCTCTGATAAAGATGCATCAAGCCGGGTTTCGTCGATTGATACGATGGTATGCCCGGCATCATTTTTAGAATCAAATGGCATGTCGCTCTCCTTGCGTTATAAACGTTGCGTAATTAATAAGGCAAGCCTGGTTACGGCTGCCACTCCAGTACCAGATAAGTTACATCATCCTCAAAAACATCCGCTCCGGTCCAGTTAGTGATGTCCTGCTCAACCCGGCTGATCATGGCTTCAAGGGTGTGATCAAAAGCATCTTCCAGAGAAGCTACCAGCCGGTCTTCACCAAACATTTCACCGACATTGTTTTCACACTCCGTCACCCCGTCGGAGTAAAGAAAAAGTCGGTCACCAGGTTGCAGTGCAATAGTGACATTTTTATAGGTCATGTCCGGCATCATACCTATCGGTACGCCACCACAGGCAATTTTTTCGACAGATTTTGAACCGCTTTTCAGCCACAGTGATGATGGATGGCCAGCCTGTGACAACGTAACAGAACCGGTGCGGCTGTTGATTATCCCATAGGCAATGGTGAAGTAGAGCATCGACTCAGGTTTTGCCTGAAACTGCTCATTCAGACTCACCAGCACTTCATTGGGTTCTTTTATCCGATAAAAAGGTGGCTCGCTGAATGACGCCTTAACCAGCGATCCACTCCCGTCCTCACGAAGGGTATTGTTCAATGAAAAAGAAAACAGTGCTGAAGGAATACCATGTCCGGCTACATCCAGTTGATAGAAGCCCAGTGTCTCTCCATCAAGTGCCTGATAACCAAACATATCGCCACCAAGAATGCGGCTTGGTTTGAAATACCAGTTAAAATCCACACTCTGAATTTTCGCTGGCTCAGAGAGCAGACGAGCCTGTGTTTCTGCCGCCGACTCCAGGTCTTTTTCTATGGTATGTATTTTATGTTCAAGCGCCGCTTTTAATTCGATAATTCGAATGCCGGCATTCAGGCGCGCACCAAGCTCATCAAAATCCACTGGCTTATTGATAAAATCATCAGCACCACGGTTAATTCCTTCCACCACGGCCTCACGATCCGAGTTACCCGTTAGCAGCATGAAATAGATATAGTACCCAAAATCACTGTTACGGATCGCCTCACACAGCTCAATACCATCCATATTGGGCATCATCCAGTCGCTGATGACAATCCGGATATCAGGATGGTTTTCCAGAACATTCAGTGCTTCATAGCCGTCTGATGCCTCAAAAACACGATGCCCCTGCTTTTTCAGAACCACAGACAGAATCATTCTCTGGTCACGGGCATCTTCAACAATCAATATATCCATTAGCCTTGTTATCAATTTTCATCGTAGTGAATATAACTACTGTGTTATCGACCCATCAGAAAGAATCCTTCGAGTCGGATAAGCAAATGACGCCCCTTCCTCGTTAACAACCGCTGCAACCAGAAGCAAAATAGATTGCTGAGCCTGTAAAAAACCAACACGATCCGTTCTTGTGATATGCACCCGAACCTGACATAAAAGGGCAGAATCATCATAACGAATGAAAACGGCATAATGAGGCTCACGACTCTCAACCTCGGGAACCTGTAGAACAAGATCATCTATGCGGCTGAGAATACGGGGTATTTTGTCAATATCCTCGTAACGAAGAGCAAAATTTTCAATCATCCGGCGGTTTTTCATTCGGGTGGCATTCTCCACCACTATGCCGGTAAAGATTGAGTTTGGAACATAAATAGGCCGTCTATCAAAGGTTCGTATTTTTGTCAGACGCCAGCCAACCTTTTCGATATGCCCTTCAATGGATCGGTCCGGAGAGCGAATCCAGTCACCCTCGGTAAAAGGGCGATCCAGCATCAGCATTAATCCACCGAAAAAATTGGCCAGCCAGTCCTTGGCAGCAAGACCCAGAATAATACCGCCAATACCACCAAAGGCCAGAAGGGTTGACAGGCTATAGCCGAAGGCCTGGGCAAGACTCAGCAGTGTAGAAACAACGATAATCAGCTGCACGGAACGGGCAATCACTGAAGGCGATAGGCGCTCGCGCCACCGCTCGCCCATGGAATCCAGTACCTCTGGCATGTTCAGGCTGATTTCCCAGATGAACCAGGCCGGATAGATGGTCAGAATGAGTTTTTGAATCAGTTGCAGGGTTTCATTGACATCCGACCGCTCAAGCCCCGGCCAGTAATGCGCCGAATAGAGAATGAACAACACCCAGGGCAGCGTCAGCAAGGGCCTGTGCAGTATGTTGATAGCCAGGCACCAGAAGACCCGTTCCGGCCCCTTTTGCTCACCATGGGCCAACCACTTTATGCCATAAAATGAAGCAGCAGCCAGCAAAAAGGCAATCATCAAATGAGAATAGAACGAGATAAATTCGGGGTTCATAATCGGGATCATTCAGGGATTTCAGTTGGTTATTTTTATAAATTGTAGCCAGTTTGTTTACTATCCTCTTTCAAGCATTCCCACAACCGCTTAGAAAGAAAGTTACCCTGAATTGCCGGACGGTGATGGCCATGGCACCATTAAAGTCAGCCTGCTTCAAAAGCCTTTGTCAGCATTTTACGCGCTTTTCTGTAGCGCTCTGACTGTTCAAGAGACGCCCAGTCAGTGTATGAGTCAGGCATCAAACCATCCGGACCGACGCCGCGTAAACCCGAGCCATCTATTTCAGCCAGTACCTCCCGCCCCCCCTGACGATTACAGATAATCAGGAGATCACAACCAGCATCCAGGGCTGCCCTGGCCCTGGCAGGATAACTGCCGGTTTTCGCCGCTCCCTCCATCGACAGGCAATCGCTGATAACCAGCCCCTCAAATGACAGCTGATTGCGTAACACCCCTTTCAGCCATTCTGAAGAATAACCCACCGGATGCCGGTCAATAGCGGGAAACAGGATATGGGCCGGCATTAATGCCTCAACCCCCTTTTGAATCATTACCCGGAAAGGCTCCAGGTCTGACTGACAGATCTCATCAAAAGTACGATCATCCAGGGGAAGGCTCACATGGGAATCAGCATCCACATTCCCATGGCCCGGAAAGTGCTTGATCACCACGGACATTCCCGCTTCATGAACCCCATCAATCCACAATGAGGCCAGGTGATTCACCTGCTCAATCGAACGCCCAAAAGCCCGATCTCCCACGATCGACGTTTTACCATGATCAATATCCAGCACAGGCCCCAGGCAAAGATCTATCCCGCAAGCCAGCAACTCAGAGGCCATCAGCCAGCCTGACTGATAAGCCAGCTGCTGATGCTGATCCGGGTCAAATGCCCCATAAGCCTGCGCCGGAGGTAGACGGGTAAAGCCATCCTTGAAGCGTTGCACACGCCCACCTTCCTGATCCACACAAATTAACAGATCCCGACGAACATTCCGGACAGAACGAACCAGGGCAATTAACTGTTCCCGACTCTGATAGTTCCTGGAAAAAAGGACAATACCCGCAACACCGGGCAGGGAAAGCAGCTGGTGTTCTTCGGCGGTCAGCTGCACTCCCTCGAGATCAATCAAAAGAACACCACGGTTCAGGCCTGTTGGCACGACTCTCTCCTCTAAAAAAAACGGTATCAGCTAAGCTGTATATCGATCCTGGTACCGGTATCTACACGGTCAAACAGATCGATAATATCTTCCCCATGCATTCGGATACATCCCCGCGAGCCGGGTTCACCCATCACTGCCGTATCCGGCGAACCGTGGATATAGATATAGCGACGCATGGTATCAACATTACCCAGCCGGTTATATCCGGGCTCCAGGCCACTGAGCCATAAAATTCTGGTTAATATCCAGTCCTTTCTTTCAGGGTACTGCTGACAAAGCCCGGGGGAATAAATCTCACCGGTAAAGCGACGTCCGACAAATACTGAATTAGTCGGCAGACCGGCACCAATTTTCGCCCGGATAACATGCTGACCAAGAGGTGTTTGCCAGCTCCCCTCCTGCTGCCCGACTCCCTTGCTGGCAGTAGACACAGAATAAACACGGCGCTTGCCGTCCTTCTCATGCAGCACCATCTCCTGACTGGCAATATGAACAGTAAGATGCATCGGTAAATCAAGCTCTGTATGGTTAAATGATCCGTCAGGTGTGCGATCTTAGACCTGCCGCCATGAAAGGCACCATCTTTCTCATGATATCTTCCAGTTCAGTCCTGACCCCATAATCGCTTTCCGCAATAGCCCTCAGTGCATCCGCTCCTGAAAGGGTAAACACAGCGGAACCCAGAATAAAATAGACGCGCCAGAACAGGTCATTCAATGGCAACTCAGGACACGCTTTTACCAGCAACTCCAGATAAGCCTGGAATACTTCCCCGTAGACGTCGCGCAAATATTTCTTCAGATGCCCCTGGCCCTGTGTGTAGGCCAGGCCAATCATCCTCATACAAACAGAGAGATCTTCAGGGCTGCGGGGTTTAACCGCCATGATCTGATCCACCAGTAAATGAAGTATTTCTTCCAGATCAAGAACGTCATTATTATCCTGATATCGCACAAGAGCCCCGGAAAGATTGCTGACAAAAGGATCAAGAAAACGGGAAAAGACCGCCTGGATCAGGGATTTTTTGGAGCCGAAGTGGTAATTAACAGCGGCCAGGTTAACACCCGCCTGACTGGTAATTGAACGCAGCGAGGTCTCTGCGAACCCATGCTCAGCAAATAACTTCTCGGCAGCGTCCAGAATCCTGTCTACTGTCGCTGACTGTGACATGTCTGTAAAACCTCCAATGTAAACATTTGTTTAAAACTAACGTTTGCCAACTGAAACATCAAGTTAGATTAATAAGACAGGGGTGGTTGCAGTCAGCAAAATACTGTATATAATTACATGTACTGTATAAAAACACAGATTTAATCATGTATAAATTGACCAAGCGCCAGACTGAGATTCTTGAACTGATCAAATCTCATATAGAAGAGACCGGTTTCCCCCCCACTCGTGCAGAAATCGCACAGACCTTCGGGTTCCGATCACCCAATGCAGCAGAAGAACATCTCAGAGCCCTCGCCCGCAAGGGAGCTATCGAGATCACCCCCGGAACCTCAAGAGGTATCCGAATCCCCGGCACTGAATCTTCCGGCCTGCCTATTGTAGGACAGGTTGCTGCAGGAAGCCCCATTCTTGCCCAGGAACATATTGAAGACCACCTGTCCATCAACCCTGATTTCTTTTCCCCCAAAGCAAACTTCATGCTTCGGGTAAAAGGGATGAGCATGAAGGATATCGGTATTCTTGACGGGGACCTTCTGGCTGTCCATAAAACATCAACCGCAGCCAATGGCCAGATTGTCGTTGCCAGAATTGACGACGAAGTAACGGTCAAACGTTTTGAACAGGTTAAAAACAGAATTTACCTGCACCCGGAAAACAAAGAATTCAAGACAATCGAAGTAGACCTCAGCGTTGATACCTTTGCTATCGAAGGACTGAGTGTGGGGGTTATCAGGAACTAGTGCGGCTAAGCGTTATTACCCGTAAACCACGTTCACCCTGAGCGGAGTCGAAGGGTGCTTGGCACGATCTATCAGAGTCCGGAGTTTCCGCCTTTAGGCCCTATGGGTCCTTCGACAAGCTTCAGGACGAACGGTATGGGCAACAGCGCTTAGCAGCACTAGACCCTGACGATCTCTGATGTAGAGGACCTGACATGCAAGCATTAACACCATCATCCAGTCAGAACGGTAACGCTCCCTGCATTGACAGTGAACCTGTCAGCTTTATTGATGAGCTGATTCTCTCAGGCCCGCCCTGGCAATCAGGACGTTTTCTGAAGACTGTTCTGTATGAGCTGGCTAACCATCAGGATCAACGCTGGCTTACCCTGATACTGTCCAGTGAACAGGCAAAAAGCACCATAAACTGGCTGAAGTCATCGGGCATCAGCAGGCAGCGCCTTCAGGTTCTCAACCCTTCCGCAGTGGCAGACCCACTGAAACTCACTCGCAAGGCACTGGCCTCAGGCACCAGCCACACCGTGGTCAGCTGGATCGAGCAGATGGATAGCATCACACTCTCTGAACTCGAGACCGCCGCTCGCTCAGGTCAATGTCAGGGACTGGCAATCAGGAACAGAGGATAACTGGAGGGTTTGTATGACAGTCAGTGAAGAACCCGGTTTTCAGGGATGTATTCTCCAGCGTCAGCTTCTGTTTTACGCCCGACTTCTTCTATGCAGGCATCCAGCATAGCCTTGGCTACCTCCACCTGATCTCCCTGGAGAAAGTCAAGCAACTCCCGGGAGAATGACATGGTAACCAGGGGCTCGGCGTTCTCCTCATCACTGCGACGCAAAACGATTTCGCCGGAAGGCAGTTCAACAATTTCAAGAAACGACGCTGACATAAATAGTGACACCGGGATTTTAGGGTTAGCGGTGAAGCATTGTGCATTAGCCAGCAGAGGCTTTCAAGATATCAGCCCTAAAGAGCTGAATATGGCTGGCAATGAACAAACCTGAAAACATCAGAAACCTACCACTCCAGGCTGAAGTTCCGACTATAGGTAACCAGCTCCTTCAAGGACTCAAGCACAGAAAGAAAGCCTTCTGACTGATCAAACCGCACACTATTGGCATTAAACAGAGGAATTTCATTCCGCTCAACACTTTTACGCTGTATAGGCATGGCACAGTCCTGATGACTTTTTAATAACGCCGACAACCAGGAATCATGTTGCTCAAGACGTTCAATGTACTGCAACTCAGTAGACACCTCTCCTTTGTGATGAACACTGTTCATTGCCTCGTCAAGAGAGGGTAGTTGATTTACCGGCAAACGGTAATTCGTCATAATTTCAGCCAGTAATGACCGGTAAGCCTGAACCATTGCATTCAGACAGGCCTCACGAAATGCCGGCTTGGCAAGATCATCAGCATCTTCCCAGGCATCCAGCAACAAACGGGCGTGAAAGAGCATTTTATTGGTATATCCCTGCCAATTGTTTGTCATAACCAACTCCATCAATCTTTCGGGAACAACTTGTGCTTTGTCGAGCTCAAAGTTTATAAGTAGCTGGCCATATGAAATCACATATTTCTGGCTACTTGGGCAGGAGCTATGCGAGGCACAACGGAGGGAGCATAGCCGTAGCTATGTGACCGGAGTTGTAACGAAGCATAGTGCCTGAACAAGGAGTCAGAAATATGTGATTTCATATGGTTAGCTACTTAACAGCCATAATACAACAGGGCTTCATAGCCCTGTCTCACGAAACTGGGGTTTGAGATCAATCTAACCGGACTGGCGCTTTTTAGACTGCTTTTCATGCCAGCGGCCATCTTCAAATACCGCACTCCAGCCCGTTGCCTTACCATCAAGCTCGGACATAACGTACTGCTGTTTGGTCTTACGGCTGTAACGAATAATTGCCGGATTGCCATCAGGGTCCTGACGGGGAGCATCCATCAGATAACCGTATTTAGGGTCGATCATGGCCTGATGGGGCAATAGCTCCGCCACCAGCGGAGCACGGGTCTCTCTGTTCTTGGGAAATTGACTGGCCGCAAGGAACAATCCGGACGCGCCATCCCTGAGCACATAATGGTCATCAACTTTTACGCACTTTAACTCAGGCATGGGCACTGGCTCCATTTTGGGTGGAGCAGGCTCACCACTTTTCAGCAACTTTCTGGTGTTCTTGCATTCACTGTTGGTACAACCAAAATATTTGCCAAAGCGCCCGGTTTTCAACTGCATTTCACTGCCGCACTTATCACAGTCAAGTACGGGGCCATCATAACCTTTTAATTTGTAACTCCCCTTCTCCACCTCAAAGCCGGAACAATCAGGGTTGTTACCACAGACGTGTAACTTTCTCTGCTCATCAATCAGATAGCTTTCCATCGCGGTAGAGCACTTGGGACAACGACGCATGGCTCGCAGGGCATTAACCTCGGCGTATTCATCATCGGCGTCTTCCACCTCTTCACCGGGAACCAGGTTAATCGTCGTTTTACAGCGTTCCTTCGGTGGCAGTGAATAACCGGAACAACCCAGAAACACCCCGGTCGATGCAGTACGAATCATCATGGGTCGATGGCAAGTAGGACACTCTATATCGGTCAGGGAGGGTTCATTTGCGCGCATCCCTCCTTCACTCTGTTCAGCCTGGGTTAACTGAAGGGTAAAGTCGGTATAAAAATCATCAAGAACCTGCTTCCAGTTTTTTTCACCTTCAGCAATATCATCGAGTTTCTCTTCCATTCTTGCCGTGAAGTGAAAGTCCATGAGCTCATTAAACGACTCATTCAGACGATCAGTGACAATATCGCCCATTTTTTCCGCATAAAAGCGGCGATTCTTCACTGAAACGTAACCACGGTCCTGAATGGTGGAAATAATCGACGCATAGGTCGACGGCCGACCAATACCCTGTTTCTCCAACTCCTTGACCAGTGCCGCTTCGCTGAAACGGGCCGGTGGGCGGGTGAACAGCTGTTTGGGGTCCAGTTTTTCCAGGGTCAGGGCTACCCCTTTTTGCAGATCCGGCAGAATCACATCTTCGCCTTTTCTGGCCAGAGGCTTTTGCACCCGGGTATAGCCATCAAACTTCAATGTCCGTCCCCTGGCTTTGAGCTGATAGCCGTTAACGTCGACGACCAGAGACGTACTGAGATACTCAGCAGGCGTCATCTGACAGGCAACGAACTGACGCCAGATCAAATCGTACAAACGCTCCGCATCCCGCTCCATTCCAGACAGATCATCAGGCTTTAACGTAACACTGGATGGTCGAATCGCTTCGTGAGCTTCCTGGGCACCTTGCTTGCTGCTGTACAGATTTGGCTGCTCCGGACAGTATTGATCACCATACTGTTTGGCAATAAAGGACCGGGCACTGGCAACCGCATCCTGACTCAGATTGGTGGAGTCGGTACGCATGTAGGTGATGTAACCCGCCTCATACAGGCGCTGCGCCAGCATCATGGTTTTCTTGACACTGAAACCCAGGCGCGTGCTGGCCGACTGCTGCAGTGTTGATGTGATAAAAGGTGCCGAAGGCTTGCTCTGGGTTGGCTTATCTTCCCGGCTGGTCAGAGCGTATTGACCCTGCTGTAACTGAGCCAGGGCTTTATCCGTTTCCGCCTTGCCTGTTGGCCTGAAATTTACCCCGTTCTCTTTCACCACCTGAAAACGGACGGCATCACTCCCGGCAGCCTGGAGATCGGCATAAACTTCCCAGTACTCTTCAGGAATAAAACTGCGAATTTCCCGCTCACGCTCCACCACCAGCTTGACAGCAACGGATTGAACACGCCCGGCAGAGAGCCCACGGGCAATTTTTGCCCAAAGCAGCGGGGAAACCATGTAACCAACCACCCGATCCAGAAACCGGCGGGCCTGTTGAGCGTCAACCCGATCCTGATTTAACTGCCCGGGGGATTCAAACGCAGACTGGATGGCTTTCTTGGTAATTTCGTTAAAGACAACACGGCGATAGCGCTCCGGGCTACCACCAATGGCCTGCTGCAAATGCCAGGCAATGGCTTCTCCCTCACGGTCCAAATCCGTTGCCAGATAAATGGTGTCAGCGTTTTCTGCCAGACGGGCAAGTTCGTCAACGACTTTTTCCTTGCCCGGCAAAATCTGGTATTGCGCTTCCCAGCCATTATCGGGGTTGATCCCCATACGGTCGATCAACTGCTCACGGGCCTTGATTTTCTTGCGGCGCTCACGCTCCTCAGGTGAGAGCTTTTTAGTCTCGGCAGCTGCCCTGGCCCTGGCCTTGGCATCCACGGTTTTCTTCGGCCCACCCGCTGTTGGCAAATCCCGAATGTGACCCACACTGGATTTGACAACAAAGTCTTTGCCCAAATATTTGTTGATCGTTTTCGCCTTTGCAGGCGACTCCACAATAACTAGCGATTTACCCATGCTGCCTTACACGTCCTGTCATCTGTTCCAATGTTCTGGCTGGTCAGATCTGTGAGCAGATAAATCGCCCATCATACTCAATAATCAGACCTGCTGAAATAGAGTCTACTCGCCAGAACAAGAAAAGCCGGGATAGAAATTGCTTCAATATATAAGGCGAAGTCAATAATCGGTCAAGGAAAACCATCAACCTCGTTCCCGTAAAGGAGTGGGTTATTTTCCTGTATGATCCGGTACAGAGCCTTATTTCCAGTACCTTAAAGCCACTTTCCGACTCGAATATTCTGGTCACATTTCCTCCGGGCAACTCAGCACTCAAACACCTGTAACAAAATCAGGCTGCCTGACTTACCCATCACTTTTTTATGCAAACCAGCCATGCGAACCAGCATATTTTCATGGTAATCAGTAACGGCTGAAACCCTTAAACGCTTAACACGGTTTTACCTGTTAACTCAACCATAACTATTCAAAAGCCTGATTTCCGTTTGAAAATCATCCGGATAAAGCAAGCCTGCCCCAGTCATTTTCGATTGGCCATACAATCAGTTTTGTAAATATAACCCGCTGACAAAAAAGCCCGGAAAAATCGGGTTACCGGAGTAGGAAGTGATTTGTTGCTATAACAGCTTGTGTAATCGCACTTGTCCTGGCTGCATTAATCATCAGGCTATAAAGCGGTACTCATTCTGCGGGGATTGCAAGAGTCAACATCTTCATATTCGCCAACATCTTCATTTATGTGTTCATGACAGGGCATCACCTGTTCCCGGAGTTCCTCATAAAACGGGGCCCCTTGCCCGTATGGGTGGTTGTTCCGGTAGTAGTGGTTTTTTCAGTCCGAGCGGCTCTTGAGGTGGCCTTCCGGATCGTTGTTCACCGGCAGGTTCCCCTCTTGCCTCTCCCCTGAAGGTTTCTATCATCGGTTTATCAACCTCCTCCTGTACCGCAGTATTATTGATTGTCACCAATTCCTGCAGGTCATCCGCATCGGCGGGGGATGACCTGCGGTGATAATGACGATAGATGTACACCCCTGCCACACCAGCAACCACAAAGGCTGCAGCCCCCAGGGCGATACCGGCTATTGCGCCGGTACTCAGGGTAGCCGCCAGCGGTGTACTGGTGGGCACTGCCATGGTGGTCCCCGACAGGCCGGAAAAGTTCATGGCGGGGCTTGATATCGTCGCATGCGGTGCCGCACTGGTGGGCAGTGCCATGGTGGTTCCCGACAGGCCGGAAGAGACAAGGTTGCATAACTCCACCCGCTCATCCGAGCCATCGTAGCAATTGTCTATACCATCACATATCAAAGCGGTAACACATTCGTTATCATCGCAGAGAAAGTTATGTCCCCGCTCAATACAGTCAGCCAGTGTGCAGTTCTCATCGGAGCCATCATCACAATCAATATACCCATCACATTGCCAACCGGCGCTAATACAGCGGCTGTCGTCGCATAAAAAGGTACGGTTCAGCCTATCACAGTCAGCTAGTGTGCAGTTCTCATCGGAGCCATCCTCACACTCCGCATCCCCATCACATTGCAAAGCGTCACTAACACATTTTTTGTTATCATCGCAGAGAAAGTTATGTCCCAGCTTAATACAGTCAGCTAGTGTGCAGTTCTCATCGGAGCCATCCTCACACTCTGCCTCCCCATCACATAGCCAACCGGTTCTAATACAGCGGCTGTCGTCGCAGAAAAAGGTACGGTTCAGCTTATCACAGTCAGTTTGTGTGCAGTTCTCATCGGAGCCATCGCCGCAATTTTTCTTCCCATCACATCGCAAATCGGCACTGACACATCTTTTGTTATCGTCGCAGAAAAAGTTACGTTCCAGCCTGTCACAGTCAGCCAGTGTGCAGTTCTCATCGGAACCATCAGCGCAATCGACCTCCCCATCGCATTGATGACCGGCATGAATACATTCGCCGTTGTCACAGGGGAACTCACCATCAGCGCATGCTGCCTTAGGCTCTGTGGTTGGGGCGGGCGTTTTGGTGTGTGCAGGTGTTGTTGCTGATGACCCGCCGACAGCGGAAAGGCTGGCCAGAGCTCCAAGTGCCAGGGCCATGTTTGGCAACTGGCCAGTCCGGGCAGAGGCGGTGGCCGGTGGGCTGGTCGGCTGAGGTGTTTGCTGTGATTTCTTTTTTTTCTTGCCTTTGTCGTTTGTTGGGGAGCCGTCCACCGTACTGTCCGCCCGGCTCTGCCCTGGTGCCAAAGCGGTAGCCGACCCACCAAAAAGATTCCTGAGCCGGGCCGCCGTGGAAAGGGTGACAAAGCCCTCCAGCAGAGTGCTGATCTCCTCTGGCAGCACTGTGTAAGGCGACACCAGCCGGGCACCCAGCGCAACACTCTGGAAAAAACTACTGTTCTGCCCATCGGAACTGCCAATGGTGAACAGTGGACCTTCATCCCCTTGCGCCGACTGCAGCACCCCGGGGGGGTTATAATCAGGATGCAAAGAGTGCAATAACGGGATCACAACGTACTGGGTGGCGACCTTAAACCTTGACCATAGCCCCCCATTTCCCCCTTCCCCTGGCTGAACCGCTACGGACCCGGGAACGGTGGCTGTGCCCGTTGGCTGAATGGTAGTTTGGGATATCAAAGTGATTACCTCGCAAAATAAGGCAAGAATAGGCAAGACTCAGACGGTGAAAAGAACCGTTTGAATTATCAGTGGAAATTTTAGAGCCTTGTTGAAACTTTAAACAGAACAAAGCCACTGCCAAGAACCGTAGCCGTTAGCAGCTTCAAGGTACTCCCTGCATTGCAAGGCACAAAGAAGGGAGCATAGCCTTAGCTATGTGACCGGAGTTGTAACGCCGCAGAGTGACTGTCCAATTGGTCAGAAAATACGAGACATGATTTGTTTGATTAAAAAGGGTATGTTCAGCGGAAATGAGCTGGCTTTTCTGGGTGTGAATGGAATTGCCAAATCTTTCACATCCTTATCCGCATTTTTCAAACCTTCGGCAAAGAAAAAATTGGGTGTCTCTTTTGCGTCACCAATAGCTTCACTCTTGCCAAACGGGAGTGCCACGTAAGGTTGTGCCAGTTTTTGTTTCTCTACAGTGAAAATGGCATGGCTCAAGTTCTCCTTTTTTGCCCCTCGTGCGGTATGGCTGTCGGTATCGACGTAGGTTGGTGCCATCAGCCAAGCCCGCTTCGTCGGAGTCACTGTCGCTGCACAAATCAGTGCATTCCACTCAAGCTGTTGTTCGGGTTTGAGGTTTGTGGGGCACTGTCCGGAAATCCACAATTTCTCAGAGTTGGCATGGGATAAGAAAATGTAGCACTGAGGGTAATAATTGCTGCGCCATCCCAGCCTCTTGAATTCAGGCAGCAGGTCAGCAGGTATTTTTTCTTGGGCTTTGAGGAGGGCACCGGTTTTGATCTCTGCCCAGCTTGGATGATGGATATAGGCGCATTGGCATCTGCCGCTAAAAGGGGTATTGACAGTTATTTTTTCCAGGCTGGCTCCCAATTCTTGTAACGATTGGCGCGATGTTCCATGCACGCCATCGGCATGAATAATTGAATCGAAAGCAATACGCCCCGATGGTGGTAAATCCATGGTTTGAATCCATGGGTTAAAAGAACCGGCTCTGGTTTGATGCTTGATATCTATCAAATCCGGATATTTTGTTTTCGCGTACTCCATATAGATACGCTGGATAACGTCGGTCTGTAAGCTGGTATAGTTGTTGCCGTTTACTTGTTCCCGAATGCTTGCCAGGCTTTTGGGATGCGTTATATCCGATTTCTTTCTGTGAGAAAAAACGTATCCCGGGCCGTGAGTGCTTTCCAGAGCGTCCAACATCTGATTAATTGCATAAGTTGCTTCTGGCCTTAAAACCATAACGCTTGAGCGGATATCCCACTCCTCTTCATTGCGGCCTTCACACAGACAAACCTTGTGACCTTTCCTTGCCAGCTCCACCGCTGCCATCAATCCTGTCGGACCGGCACCGGCCACTACCGCATCATAATGGGGAATTTTCTCCTTGCTTAACAATTTGGCTCTTTGCTGAGCTAATGATGCCCGTTGCTCACCAATAAGAGCGTTACTTTCGTGAAGCTGTTTAACCTTCTCGCCCAGCTGATCCAATGATTTAATTGTTTTATCGGCTTTGAGGATCTTAATCTTTTTCTGCTGAATGTTTTTGGGTTCAAGACTTGATAGATTATTGTTTTTTTGAGTCGTTAAACTGCTGGTCTGGTTATTATTAGATCGGGCAATTTTTCGGCCAAATCGTAGAAAGCTGAAATTGAATCGGGACTTCTTGGCAGGCTGTTCAGAGCGTGGTGCTGTTGTTGTGGAAAGTGTTGTGGAAGGTGTTGGTCTTTTATCTGATGGAATCAAAGTCCCCATGTGCCATCTCTCAAGAGTTGTTTTTATCGATATGTTGGCGTAACAAACAGTTTAATCGGCATGTCATAGGAAAAATGGTGGTTCAGGCATAAAAAATGCCGATCTATGCCACCATTCTCCAGTTTTGCTACCTCTGCCAAAGCGAGCCTGTCAAAGCCTGTGCAGCTGTTTTGAATGAGTGTTAACGACCCGTTGCTTCCATGGCAATAAGGAATAGTCCTTGAATAATTTCCACATTTCGGAGCCTCCAAACTCCGTTCGTCCTGAGTGCTGAGCTTGTCGAAGCATCGAAGGGCGTTAACTCCGAAGCATGATAGATCGTGCCTGGCACCCTTCGACTCCGCTCAGGGTGAACGGAGATTGTGCATATCAAACTCATTGAAATGATCTACTTTACAGCGGTTCTTATTCTGCGGAGATTGCGAGTTTCAATCTCTTCATATGCCTGCCCCACAGTATTGATGGCCACCAACTCCTGCGGGTCATCGGCAGCGGATGACCCGCGGCAATAACGACGATAAATGTACCTCCCTAACTCCACGCCTGCCACCGCAAAGGCAGCAGTCCCCAGGGCGATACCGACTACTACGCCGGTACTCAGGGTAGCCGCCAGTGGTGCTGCCGTGGTGGGCAGCGTCATGGTGGCCCCCGGCAGGCCGGTCAAGTTCATGGTGGAGTCCGCTACCGTCGGTGCCGGTGTGGCCGGTAATGGCTCCCTGACCACGCCTGAAGAGTAACCTGAGCTCCTGGCAAAACTGTTCACCTGCGTAGTATTGGTAACCACGGCCCCGCGCCTTGTGGCGACTGTTGGCACTGTAGCGGCTGTTGTCGCTGTAGCGGCATTTACCGGGCAAGCATCACTGTACGAAACATCCAGCGCATCGTACGAAAAATCCAACGCATCCAGAAATTCAGTTCTCAAAGAGCAATCGGCTGTTAACACACGCAGGTCTGCTTTTTGGCAAAGAAGCTGATCATTGGAGATAGAAGAATTCCCCTCTTTAATGCCATTGACATAGCTGTTCACCGCCGTGGTGTTGGCAACCGTTCCTCCACGGTAAACCACCCCCCCCCGATGCCGGCGTCTGCATACCTACCCGAGGTTTCGACCGTGCTGTTCACCGCCGTGGTGTTGGCAACCGTTCCGGAAACCTGCCCCCCCCGATGCCGACGTCTGCATTTTTACCCGAGGTGAAAATATGAACATTTTCGGCCCAGATATCACTGACTGTGCCATTAACATCAACAACACAGGCTGCTAACCCAGCCACCTCCTTGGAATTTATATTGGCACCAGTAAAGTGAAGGTGATGGATGCGGCCTTGTTTCAGAGTGTCAACAAAACATTTAGACAGGTTGCTGATGGTACGGCACTGCCCATCGTACTCCCCGGTAAACGGATCGTTCTTATTACCAATGGACTGGTTTAGCTGGCTACCATCAATATCCGCCGTCTGCCGGTAAGTGCCATTCAGTGGATAGTCCGGATCACGGCCAATCTTGCCCAGGGTTGTGGCATTCGGCACCTTAATCCACCCTTCGGTTTTACTGCCGGATGGG
>NZ_JBLYNS010000045.1:0-34118 GCF_049310205.1 Endozoicomonas sp. ALC013
ATGTTGGTGTGCCCATTTTTGGCGGCCTTTACCAGGGCGTCTGGCGACTGGTGCACAGTGGCCCCGTGGGTCAGCAGGGTGTTGAAAATCACAAAATGACCATTCTGGGCGGCCCACACCAATGCATCCGGTGACTGATATGGAGTGGCACCGTGGGCCAGCAGAATATCGACGATGTCGGCATACCCCTGGCCGGCTGCCAACGATAAGGCATAGGTAGACAGACTGGGAACAGCTCCATTGGCCAGCAGTTCGTTGACGGTCTCTGTTTGCCCATTCACGGCCGCCCATGCCAGATCATATGGAGGAGGTGAATCGGTTTCGTTGGCTTGCAGCACATTGTGTATTCCGATATAGCCCTGCCTGCTGGCGGCCCACACCAGGTCAATATCATAAAAATACAAGCATTCTATGTTCATGGTATTCACCGGACACAGTTGGGCACTGTTATTTGTGGTTTCATTAATATTGACGATGGATATCCAGTCTACTGCCTCAAGGGCTCTGTCGCCGGTTTTCGTCAGACTTTTTCTGGATGTCCGTTTTTATCCAATAGTTTCTCTTCTGAAACAGAGTGGAAGGTAAAAGAATTGAAACGGTAATTTGTTAATTTTTGTGTACTGTTTTTTTTGTCATTGCAGGTTGTGCTGATGATCGGATAATGGCTTGAAAACTACGTATATGGGACGAACATAAGACTGTTTCCCTCCGCCATAATCTCTGGTAGTATCCACCGCTCTTTACCCTCTCAGCTCATTATGCTGGGGTGGGTTCCGTTTGCGGTGCCTGTCTCCCGAGCCTGATAACACCAGGGCTCTATTGAGAGTCAGGTGGCGGCATACACCAGTTCGAGGAAGCTCAAATGAAGCAGGATATCCATCCTAACTACGAAGAAATCGAAGTTACCTGCAGCTGCGGTAACAAAATCAAAACTCGCTCTACGCTGTGCAAGCCACTGAGCATCGAAGTTTGCTCCAAGTGCCACCCATTCTACACCGGCACTCAGAAGGTGATGGATACCGGCGGCCGTATCGAGCGCTTCAACAAGCGTTTTGGCAAGCTGGGCGCTCGCAAGTAATCGAGCTGACAGCTTACCGACCGAAAGGTTTAAAAAGGCGACTGTTTTGCAGTCGCCTTTTTTGTATGGCCTGATATTTTACCAATTGACCTTGTTCCCCCCATTTCCATCATATATTCTGGGCCTTCATATAACCTCCTCCCCATATCAGTAAAAAACTCATGGAAAAGAAGCAAGCTGCACTTGATTATCACGCTCTTCCAAAACCTGGAAAAATTTCGATTGAAATTACCAAGCCTGCAGAGACCGCGCTGGATCTTTCACTGGCCTATAGCCCGGGTGTCGCGGAGCCGGTGCGGGCGGTTGCCGAAAATCCAGAGGATGTCTACCGTTATACCGGCAAAGGTAATCTGGTTGCGGTAATCAGTAATGGTTCAGCGATTCTTGGTCTGGGTAATCTGGGCGCACTGGCCAGTAAGCCGGTTATGGAAGGCAAGGCTCTGCTGTTTAAACGTTTTGCCGGTGTTAATTCGATCGATATTGAAGTGGAATCTGAGAGTCCGCAGGCGTTTATTGATACGGTGAAGCGAATTGCCTGTACCTTTGGCGGTATTAATCTGGAAGATATCAAAGCACCTGAGTGTTTTGAAATTGAACGTCGTCTGATTGAAGATTGTGATATTCCGGTTTTCCATGATGATCAGCACGGTACCGCGATTGTAACGGCAGCGGCCATGCTTAATGCCCTTGAGATTGCCGGAAAGGATATTGAAGAGGCAAAACTGGTCTGCCTGGGGGCCGGTTCGGCGGCCATTGCCTGTGTGAAACTGCTGATCAGCTGCGGCTTCAAGCCAGAAAATATTCTCATGCTGGACAGCAAGGGCGTCATTCATTCAGAACGGAATGATCTGAACCAGTATAAGGCGATGTTTGCTGTAGAAACACCCTGCCGCACACTGGATGACGCCATTGATGGGGCGGATGCATTCCTTGGCGTTTCCGGTGCCAACCTGTTGTCTCCGGAACAGCTGGCGAAAATGGCTGAAAACCCGATTGTTTTTGCCTGTGCCAATCCTGACCCGGAGATTCGTCCTGAGCTGGCTAAGGCGG
The DNA here is from genome assembly GCF_049310205.1 of Endozoicomonas sp. ALC013. Taxonomy (NCBI): domain Bacteria; kingdom Pseudomonadati; phylum Pseudomonadota; class Gammaproteobacteria; order Oceanospirillales; family Endozoicomonadaceae; genus Endozoicomonas; species Endozoicomonas sp. ALC013. The sequence continues at coordinate 2,129 of NZ_JBLYNS010000045.1, forward strand.
TTCGTCCTGATGTCATTATGGCTACCGGGCGCTCAGATTATCCGAATCAGGTCAATAATGTCCTTGGCTTTCCGTTTATCTTCCGGGGGGCGTTGGATGTCCGCGCTTCACGCATTAACGAAGCGATGAAAATTGCGGCCGTGAATGCCATCCGGGAGCTGGCAAAAGAGCCTGTCCCGGAAGTGGTAATGAAGGCGTACGATGGCGTCAGGCTGAGTTTTGGGCCGGACTATATCATTCCCAAACCTATGGATTCCCGACTGCTTGGCAGGGTTTCTGCCGCTGTGGCTCAGGCCGCAGTTGACTCTGGCGTTGCCAGGGCGGAATACCCTGGCCATTACCCTCTGAACTCTGTTGCGGATATTTGATCAATATCAAAAAAGATCTTCCGGTGAAAACTCATGGTCCATCTCACCAAGAGATGGCAGCCCTTCATCACTGTATTGTTGCGGAGCGTTTTCCTGGAGGAAAATTTCAAAAATAGCGTTGGGATCTCCGGGCAGTGCAAGCTGTCCGGTTTCTGGTGAAATTTTCAGGGTGATCATGCCCTCCGGTTGTGCCGGTTTATGTTCCGGTTTGCCTTCCAGGGCGGTGTGCATATAGTCAATCCAGATGGGCAGAGCTGCATTGGCTCCGTATTCCCAGCGCCCGAGGGTTGAAAAGTCGTCCATACCCACCCATACGGCAGTCAGGACATCCGGGTTAAAGCCAACAAACCAGGCATCTTTACTGTCATTGGTGGTTCCGGTCTTACCGGCGATATCCTCCCGTTTTAATTCCCGGGCGCGTCTGCCGGTGCCTTTCCAGATGACATCATTCAGGATGTCGTTCATGATGTAGTTCACTCGGGGTGACATAACGGATTGGGCGATTACCGGCTGATCGTCGGGTTCAGTGAGCAAAGTGTCTTCCTGAATCAGCATTTCCTCAAGCTCTGGATCGCTGAAAAGGGGGGGCTCTTCTTCACCCTCCATGGTGTCTTGATTCAGGCTGGCGATACAGCTTTCATTGCAGGCTATTGCTGCGTTGGCGGCAAAAATAAGTTCGTCATTGGTCTCAATTCGCTGGATAAACCAGGGCTCAATGCGGAAACCGCCATTGGCCAGAACTGCATAGCCAGAAGCCAGTTCCAGCGGTGTCATGGAAACATTGCCCAGGGAAAGTGACAGATCACGGCTTAAAGACTCTTCCTTGAAACCCAGCTGCTTAAGATAGTTAACGGTTTTGCTGATACCCATCTGGCGCAGAACACGGATAGAGACCAGGTTCCTGGAGCGATAGAGACCTTCACGCAGACGCATGGGGCCGTTGAACTTCATATTGTCATTATTTGGCCGCCAGCTATCTTCAAGATTGGCATCATCAAAGACAATTGGTGCATCATTGACGATGGTTGCCGCAGTCATGCCGTTAGCAATGGCTGCTGCATAAACAAAGGGTTTGAATGATGAGCCTGCCTGACGAATGGCCTGCGTGGCGCGGTTATACATGCTGTCATAGAAGTTGTACCCTCCCACCAAAGCCAGAATTGCACCATTTTCCGGGTGCATGGAAATCAGGGCTGCCTGTGCCTGTGGTTCCTGGGCCAGACGATAACTGCCATCTTCTGTAAGCCTGACCCAGATCTGGTCTCCGATTCTCACAACATCCGCAGGTGTTTCAGGTGTACGACCAACGCTGTTTACGGTCAGAAAGGGCTTTGCCCAGCTCAGATTTTCCCAACTGATTTTACCGCTGTTGCCGTCTTTCAGGCCGATTTCAACGTCTTCCTCGCCAACCCGGGTGACCATGGCGGGTAACAGAATACCGGGCGATGGAGTTTTATTGATGCGCTGCTGCCAGCCCTCTTCCGGAATATTATCAAACAGGTTGGTGACCGGGCCCTGGTAACCATGGCGTTCGTTGTAGGCCATTAACCCCTGGGCTACCGAAAGGTTGGCCGCATTTTGCAGCTCGCTGCTGGTGGTGGTGTAGACTTTAAAACCTTCGGTGTAGGCATCCAGACCGTATTGCTCAACCATTTGCTGTCGAACCATCTCGGCGATATAAGGCGCTTCAAGTTCGATTTTTGCGCCATGATAGCGGGCAGTAACCGGCTGGCTGACGGCGTTGCTATATTCTTCATGGGTGACGTAGCCAAGATCTTTCATTCTTCCCAGGATCCAGTCCCGTCGGATCAGGGCCCGTTTGGGGTCATTGATCGGGTTATAGCGGGAAGGTGCTTTTGGTAAACCGGCAATCATGGCAATCTGGGCCAGATTCAACTCATCGATGGCTTTGCCATAGTAAACCTGTGCGGCGGCCTCGACGCCATAAGAGCGGTTTCCCAGGTAAATTTTATTGAGATAGAGTTCAAAGATTTCATCCTTGGACAGTTGCTGTTCTATTTGCAAAGCGAGTAGGATTTCATTGAATTTTCGCGAAAATACCCGCTCGTGGCTCAGGAAGAAGTTCTTGGCCACCTGCATTGTTATGGTACTGCCACCGGACTGAATGCTGCCGGTGCTGACCAGTTGCACAGCGGCCCTCATCAGGCCCATGATGTCAACGCCGGGATGGTAATAAAAACGGTCGTCTTCGGCAGCCATAAAGGCTTTGATCAGGTGTATGGGGGCGTCTTCAAACTGAATGGGGGACCGGCGTTTTTCGCCGAACTCGGCAATGAGAAGATTATCTTGAGAGTAAACTCGCAGAGGTGTCTGTAATTTGGCGTCTCGCAAGGACTCCACAGAAGGTAGCGAAGGACTGAGGTATAAATAGGCACTGGCACTGACAAGCAGAATTCCACTGGCTACTGTTACTAGTGACCAGAGCAGGAATTTAAGAAGTTTAACCGACCGTTTCATGCTGTTAGGGCATCCTGATTAAGCGAAGGCCACCGGCTGAAGTTGTGACATCTTTGAACTGTCTTGTCATAACAAGAGTCGTCCTGACAGCCGTTCGTGACTGAGTATTATATGGTGAAATGGCCATCAGCTGAAAATGTGGTTTTCCTGTACGCGACACCGTCTTGGGTTGCCGAAGGATCTTCCTTAAAAATCCAGTGTTTAGAGTTGGCTGAATGGCGACTGTAATTGCGAAAGTATACAGACTGTTATTAAATTAAGGCCGTTGATCTTATAACTAATAATCAAGGATTGCACCAGTGTTTGGGCTGCTGAAGAAAAAATCAAATGCCGTGTTAGGGGTGGATATAAGCTCGACATCTGTCAAAGTCATTGAGTTAGGGCTGAAAGGCAGTGTTTACCGAGTCGAAGCTTTCTGTGTTGAGCCCCTTCCGCCAGGAGCCGTGGTTGAAAATAATATTCATGAAGTTGATGTCATTGGTGAAGCCGTTGCAAGAGCTCTCTCCCAATCCAGAACTGGCCTGAAAAACGCCGCCGTTGCGGTTTCAGGCGCTGCCGTTATCACCAAAACCATCGATATGGATGCTTCCCTCAGTGAAGATGAGATGGAAACCCAGATTTCTGTTGAGGCAGACCAGTATATTCCTTACGCCATGGATGAAGTGGCCATCGACTTTGAAGTTCAGGGTCTGAACGAAAAAAATCCCGAGCGGGTTGAAGTTTTGCTGGCAGCCTGCCGTCGTGACAATGTTGAAATGCGCGAAGAGGCACTTCGACTTGGTGGATTAACGGCCAGGGTTGTTGATGTCGAAGCCTTTGCCATGGAGCGGGCGTGCGAATTGATTGATGGCCAGCTTGACCTGCCAGATCAGGATCCGGTGCTGGCTATCGTCGATATTGGTGCCACAAAAACCACACTGAATGTGATCAGCCGGGGTAAAACCGTATACACCCGTGAGCAGTTATTCGGTGGACGGCAGTTGACTGATGAGATTCAGCGCCGTTACGGGCTCACCCCTGAAGAAGCCGAGAAAGCCAAGTGCAAAGGGGGGCTGCCTGACGATTATGAATCTGAAATTCTTGAGCCCTTCCGGGAAACGGTGGTTCAGCAGGTATCACGTTCATTGCAATTCTTTTATTCATCCAGCCAGTTTAATGATGTGGATGCCATTGCCCTGGTAGGAGGATCTGCATCAATCCCGGGTATGGCGGAAATGATTCAGGACAAACTGGGGGTCCCGACCAGGCTGGCAAATCCTTTTGCCGGAATGTCCATGGCAGGGAAAGTGGATAAGGACCAACTGGCCACTGAGGCCCCGGCGCTGATGATCGCCTGTGGCCTTGCCATGAGGAGTTTCGACTGATGGCAAGAATTAACCTTTTACCCTGGCGTGAAGAACTCAGGAAAGAGCGCAAACAGAATTTCATTGCCCTCTGGGCGATAACGGTGCTGGTTGGTATTGGCCTGGTCTTTATCGGTGATCTTTATATCAGCAATAACATCAGTCAGCAGCAGAGCCGTAACCAATATCTGCAAAATGAAATTACGCAGCTTAATCAGCGGATCAGTGAAATCAAGGACCTGAGAACCAAGAAAGAACAACTGCTGGAGAGGATGCAGGTCATTCAAAACCTGCAGGGCAACCGCCCTGTGATTGTTCGTATATTTGACCAGGTCGCACATGTGGTTCCTGAGGGGGTTTATTTCAAGCAGATAACCCTGGAGGGAGATCGTCTGTCGCTTGTCGGGGTTGCCGAGTCCAATAATCGTATCTCTGCCTTGATGAGAAACTTCGATAACTCTGAATGGTTTGCTGAGCCAAATCTGACAGCGGTCAGGAAAGTAGCGGCCAACAGCCAGCGCTGGAATGAGTTTGATCTAACGGTCAAGCAGATCAACCCCACTCAGGCCAAGGGGGGACTATGAGCCTTGCAGATTCAATACAAAAGCTGAATGAGCTTGATCTGAATGACATTGATTTCGATAACATCGGTTCATGGCCTCTGGGAGCCAGGGTCTTTGTCTGTATTCTGACTCTGGCGTTAGTGCTGGGGCTTGGTTATCAGTTTCACCTGACCGGTTTGCAGAAGCGGTATGATGCTGCGGCCAGTAAAGAGCAGGATTTACGGGAGCAGTATCGAATCAGGGCGTTCCAGTCGGCAAACCTGCAGGCCTACCGCGAACAGATGGCGGAAATGGAAAACTCGTTTGGTGCACTGGTGAAACAGCTGCCCAGTGATACAGAGGTGCCCGGGCTGCTCGAAGACATTACCTTTACCGGGCGTGGAGCAGGTCTTCAGATCGAAGAAATAAAACTTCAGGATGAAAATGTCAGCCACTTTTATATAGAGCTGCCAATCAGCATTGGCGTGACGGGCACATACCATGATCTGGGTAACTTCGTCAGTGGTGTCGCCAGCCTTTCGCGAATAGTTACCCTGCATGATTTTGAGATTCGCCCGGGCAAGAATGGTCAGTTAACCATGAACATCCTTGCAAAAACTTACCGCTACAATGATCAGGGGGGGCTATGATGAAGCTGCTTCAACTTGTCTTTGTTGCCGGTGCTGCGCTGATTCTTTCCGGATGTCTGGATGGTGGCCGTGGGTACCAGGATATTGATGACTATATGGCTGAGATGAGGGCCCGTCCTACGGGTAATATTGAGCCATTGCCCAAGTTCAGGCCTTATGAGGCGTTTACTTATCAGGCATCTGCCTTGCGCAGCCCTTTTAAGCAGCCGGTGAAAATTGAACTGACCACGGAACAGCTCAATAGCAACATCAAGCCAGACCCACACCGTGTTAAGCAGTACCTGGAACAGTTTGAACTGGACTCGTTTCGTTTGGTAGGCTCTATCAGTAACGACGAAGGATTCTGGGGGCTGGTGCGTGGCTCTGACGGTGTTCACCGGGTTCGTGTGGGTGATTTCATGGGGCGTAACCATGGTCGTATTACTTACCTCGATGACCAGGAGTTGCGTGTGACCGAGATTGTTCCTGCTGGTCCAGGTTACTGGATTGAGCGACCAAGAGTTCTCCGCGTTAATTTTAATAATCAGTGATTTTATTTCCTTTATTGTGAATTAATCATCATATTTCCAGCAAGGATGCTGCTGTCACACCCTGAGCGGTTGACAGTGCGCGGCTGGCTGTGTTGAGTTAGTCAACTGTATTCAGGGATGGACGGCTTTTTTTATCTGGGGGATGCTTCAGCATGAGCGGGTATGGTTTTGAGCCATAGTGGCGGAATGGGCTGGATTATTTAACAGTGATGCCGATGAAAAAAACAATTCTAATTCTGAAATAGGTAAGTTAGATGAATATTAGTCCCCTGTTGCAGGCCAGGGCTGTCCGAGGGCTTCTGTATACGTTGCTGGCCATGTTGCCTATTTCCGTGTGGGGTGTCACCCTGAAAAATATGGATTCAGCGGCATTGCCGGGAGAGATGGTTGAGATACGTTTGAGCTTTGATGGCGCGGCACCGGTTGCTCATGGCTACAGCATTGAGAAGCCTCCCCGGATTTCCATAGACCTGCCTTTTACCCGCAGTGAACTCCCCAAGTACAACGAGATTGGTTTTAATAATGCCAAGAGCGTGACTGTGCTGGAAGCCGGAGACAGAACCCGCCTGGTTATTAATCTTCAGCAGCCTACCCGCTTCAGCACCCAGGCTGATGGCAGGACACTGAGCATTTACCTTGGCGAGAATAACAGCACCACGGCGGTGCAAAGGGAGTTACCTCAGCGGAGCCAGTCATCCTATCAAGTCCCGGAAATGCGAAGAGGTATTACTGATATTGATTTCCAGCGAGGTGATGATGGTGAGGGCGAGGTTATCATCGCCCTGTCCGACGCCAGGATTCCGATGGATATGAATGAGCAGGGGGGGCGTATCCGTCTGGAGTTTCAGGGCAATGTATTGCCGCAGAACCTCAGAAATCGCCTGGATGTTATCGACTTTGCTACACCGATCAAGTTTATTGATGCCGCTGTTGAGGATGGTAACAGCATTATTACCATAGAGCCCAAGGGAGAGTTTGAGTATCTGGCCTATCAGACAGACAATCTGCTGACTGTCAGTGTCAAGGCTCCAGACCCTAAAGATCGCAGTAGACGAAAAGCAGGGCTTTCCTATAAAGGTGATAAGCTGTCGTTAAACTTTCAGGATATTGAAGTCCGGGCGGTGCTACAGTTGATCGCTGATTTTACCGATCTGAACCTGGTGGCATCGGATACGGTTGGGGGTAATGTTACCCTGCGACTGCAAAATGTTCCCTGGGATCAGGCGCTTGATATTGTGCTTAAGGCTAAAGGGCTCGATAAGCGTTTGGAAGGCAATGTCCTCACCGTGGCTCCGGCTGCGGAGATTGCTGCACGTGAACGTGAGCAGCTGGAGAACGAAAAACAGATTCGTGAACTGGCCCCGGTATATACCGATCTGGTCCAGATTAATTACGCCGATGCTGCAGAAATCGCCACGGTACTGCAAGGCGCAGAAGGTGCCAGCCTGCTGACAGAAAGGGGTTCGGTTCAGGTGGTGGCAAGAACCAATAGTCTGTTGATCAAGGATACGCAGGCCAAGCTGGATGAATTAAGAGAGCTGATTGATCAGCTGGATATTCCTATTCGGCAGGTGATGATTGAAGCTCGTATCGTGACGCTAAGCTCTGACTTCAAAGAAGAGTTGGGTGTTAAGTGGAGTGGGTCAAAAAAAGATGCGCTCAAGAATGATAACAGGGGACTCTCTATTGGTGGTGGTAAGGATAATGATGTATTCACTGACCTGAGTATAACCGGAGGGACTTCAAGTGCTATTGCCATCGGCTTCTCCAGCAAAGGTGGCACCATTTTGAACCTTGAGCTCTCTGCCCTGTTGAGTGATGGCGGAGGCGAAGTAATTTCACAGCCAAAAGTCATTACAGCGGACAAGAAAACCGCAGTGATCAAGTCAGGTAAAGAAATCCCTTATGAGGAGAAAACTTCCAGCGGTGCAACTTCGGTCGCGTTCAAGGATGCGGTGCTGGGGCTGGAGGTGACACCTCAGATTACCCCGGATGGTCGCGTCATTATGGATATCAAGATCAATAATGACGATACAACCAATCAGGCATCTAATAACGTACCAATTATTTCCACCAATGAGATCACTACCCAGGTTCTGGTTGAAGATGGTGAAACAGTCGTTCTGGGTGGTGTCTTTAAGCAGACTATAAAAAACGGCGTTGATAAAGTACCAGTTCTGGGTGATATTCCCTGGGTTGGTGGCTTGTTCCGCAAAAAAACAGAGAGTGATGAAAAAGAAGAACTTCTGGTCTTTATAACGCCCAGAATCATTACTGAAGGTGTTTCATTGCGTTAAGCTGCTGGCATTTAGCAGGTTTTAAAATCTCTGACGGGAGCCTAGGCTCCCGTTTTTTATTGTCATGACTGCTTACGATGCGCTACGCTCGCTGCACACAGGCAGGAAGTCAGGCTGGCAAAGACATGCCATTAACAAATATCTATCTTATTGGTCCCATGGGGGCAGGCAAAAGTACCATTGGCAGGATGCTGGCAAAAGAGCTGGCCCGACCCTTTCTTGACTCGGATCATGTGATTGAAGAACGCAGTGGCGCGGATATTCCCTGGATTTTCGATGTTGAAGGCGAGCTGGGGTTTCGGGACAGGGAAAGCCAGGTCATCGAAGATATTTGCACTCAGAAAGGCGTCGTCATGGCAACCGGTGGGGGGGCTGTTGGCCGATCGGAGAACAGACGACAGCTTAGCACCAATGGTTTTGTGGTTTATTTGAGTACCCCAGTAACAATCCAATTGCAGAGAACGGAAAAAGACAAGCGACGACCATTGTTGCAGCGGGCAGACCGTGAAGAGGTTCTGACAAGACTGCTTGAAGAGCGTGACCCACTGTATCGGTCGATCGCAGACCTTGTTCTGGACACTGCCACCATGTCACCCCGTCAGGTTATTAAAAAAATCATTCAAACGGTTGGTTTGGGAAAACAGTGAGGGAGTCATCTACCATGCTGGAACTTAAAGTCGATCTGGGAGATAGAAGCTATCCCATTTTTATCGGCTCCGATCTTTTGTCAGACGCTGAGCATTTCCAGTCTTACATTAAAGGTCGGCGTGTTGCCATTGTCACCAACGAGACGATCGCCCCATTCTACCTGGATCTCATTAAGCGCACCCTGGCAAATTATGATTTGACGGTCATCACTTTGCCGGATGGTGAGCAGTATAAAAACCTCGAAACACTCAACCTTATTTTCGATCAGCTGTTGCAGGAACGGCATACCCGCAAAACAACGTTGCTGGCGTTGGGTGGCGGTGTTATTGGGGATATGACCGGTTTTGCTGCGGCCTGCTATCAGCGGGGGGTGGATTTTATTCAGGTACCAACGACACTGCTCTCCCAGGTTGATTCTTCAGTGGGGGGGAAGACCGGGGTCAACCATGCCCTGGGTAAAAACATGATTGGTGCATTCTATCAGCCCAATGCCGTTATTATCGATACGCTGACACTGAACACATTACCTGACCGGGAGCTATCAGCAGGACTGGCAGAAGTGATCAAATATGGTTTGATTTGCGATAAACCGTTTTATCAGTGGTTGCAGGAAAGCATTGGGCGTTTGCTGGATCGTGATCCGGAGGCGCTTTCCTACGCAATCCATCAATCCTGTCAGGACAAGGCCAGAGTGGTCGAGGCGGATGAGACTGAGTCCGGTATTCGTGCCATTCTCAATCTTGGGCACACCTTTGGTCACGCAATAGAAACGCATACCGGCTATGGCTCCTGGCTGCACGGTGAAGCGGTGGCTGCTGGTATGGTGATGGCGGCTGATCTTTCCTGCCGGGAAGGCCATATATCCAGAGAAGACGTCGATGGGCTTATATATTTGCTTGAGCGTGCCAGCCTGCCGGTGATGCCTCCTTCTGGTATCAACCCGGATCGGTTTCTCGAGCTAATGGCTGTGGATAAAAAAGTGCTGGACGGCCAGTTGCGGCTGGTGCTTCTGGACTCTGTTGGGCATGCTGTGGTGACGGATGGTTTTAGCTATCAACATTTAATGGACTGCCTTGAGCAGTTCTGTTCCTGAATACTTTCTCAATGGCTGGAGCGTACTCTCCAGCTCTCACTCCATTAGTCATAACTATTCCTGTTTGTGTGAATTTGCTGTAAAAAGCTTCGATATATCAATCTATTATTACGGTTTTACTTGCATTGATGCGGGTCATTTGTGATTGCAGTGACAGCCGTGTAAAATGGCGAGCCGTTTTGCCTGCCAAGTGGCCATAAGCCAGATTTGGTTTTATGCACTTAAGCTGCATAATTATGGCGGGAAGTCCTGTTACCAGAGGCAGAAAGCACACGGGTTACAAAACCGGTTACAAAACAGTTATGGCTCTACAGGGTAGTGTGCCGGTGGTACACCAAAGATGTTTAAACGATGTGTATTCACCTGATTCAGAAAGTGGAACATGAAGCCTTCCGGATAGGAGTCAACTTCAAGGTGGAAGCGGGCACCGGGAAAGTCGGGATGACTTTTGGTTAAGGCGAGGCGAGCCAGAAAAATAATGGGTTGATGAGGTTGGTAGAGAAAGTGCCTATGAAAGCAGGTCTGTATAATCCCGGGGAGTTTCGGGATAACTGTGGTTTCGGGCTCATTGCCCAGATGGAAGGTAAGAAAAGTCACCACCTTCTGAAAACGGCGATTGAAGCACTGACCTGTATGACTCACCGTGGCGGTATTGCTGCCGACGGTAAAACAGGCGACGGTTGTGGTTTGTTGATTCAAACACCGGATACTTTTTTCCGAACGGTTGCGAAAGAAAAGTTTGGCTGCGAGCTGCCCGGCCAATATGCCGTGGGGATGGTCTTTCTCAACACGGACAAGGCCCGGGCGAAAAAAGGCAAAAAAACGCTTGAGAAAGAGTTACAGAAGCAACGGCTCAACGTGGTAGGCTGGCGCCAGGTTCCTGTTAATGTTGACTGCCTGGGCCCCATCGCCAAAGATCTGTTACCAGGCATTGAACAGATTTTTGTTACCCCCGAAGGTGAGCTGGACGAGAAAGAGTTTAATGCCAGGCTCTACATGGCCCGCCGTTACACCAATATGGCGATGGCGGAAGACCAGGATTACTATATCTGCTCACTGTCGCCCAGGGTCATCACCTATAAAGGTTTGATGATGCCGGTGGACCTGCCGACATTTTATCCGGACCTTGGTGATACCCGCTTTGAAACCGCCATCTGTGTATTCCATCAGCGGTTTTCTACCAACACCATGCCGCGCTGGCAGTTGGCCCAGCCATTCCGCATGCTGGCTCACAATGGTGAAATCAATACCATCACCGGTAACCGTAACTGGGCAGAGGCCCGTCGTCAGAAGTTCCAGTCACCGTTGCTGCCAACGCTTGATGATATTTCTCCCCTGGTGAATCGCACCGGCTCTGACTCATCCAGCCTGGATAATATGATGGAGGTGCTGGTCGCGGGTGGTGTGGATCTTTACCGTGCCATTCGCATGCTGGTTCCGCCCGCATGGCAAAATGTCGACACCATGGATCCGGACCTCAGGGCGTTCTATGAATACAGTTCCATGCATATGGAGCCCTGGGACGGCCCTGCCGGCCTGGTTATTACCGATGGCCGCAACGCCGTCTGTGCCCTGGACCGAAATGGCCTGCGCCCGTCACGCTGGGTTATTACCAGAAACGGTTATTTGACCGTGGCTTCAGAAGTTGGCGTCCATGGCTATAAGCCTGAAGATGTGGTTGCCAAAGGCCGGGTTGGGCCGGGAGAAGTTCTGGCGATTGATACCGAAACAGGCGAACTGCACCAGGCCCATGATATCGATGACAAACTGAAAGTCCGCCAGCCCTATAAAAAGTGGCTGAAGCAGAACGCCTATCGTATCCGTTCGCACTTCAGTGAAGATGATTACAAGGTTGATCACCTGTCTCCTGAGCAGCTAAACGTCTATCAGAAGATGTTTATGGTCACCTTTGAGGAACGTGATCAGGTGATCCGTCCACTGGTGGAGTCTGGCCAGGAAGCGGTGGGTTCTATGGGCGACGATACACCAATGGCCGTGCTCTCTGGCAGAACCCGAACGGTTTATGACTACTTCCGCCAGCAGTTTGCCCAGGTAACCAACCCGCCCATTGATCCACTGCGTGAAGCGATTGTCATGTCGCTGGAAACCTGCCTGGGTCGTGAGCTGAACCTGTTTGAAGAAACACCGGAACACGCTGCCCGGGTCATTCTCAAGTCACCCGTACTGTCCACTGCGAAATTCCTGGACCTGATGAGTGTTCGTCATCAGCATAAGTCCTTTGAGACAGCCACCATCAACCTGACTTACGACCCGTCTATTGGTCTTGAGCAGGCGGTGTTGAATATCTGTGACCAGGCGGAACAAGCGGTGCAATCCGGCAAGGTATTAATCTGCCTTTCTGACCGCCATATCGATCAGGGACTGCTGCCAGTGCCAGCGGCCATGGCGACGGGTGCCGTGCATCACCGGTTGATTGGCAAAGGCCTGCGTTCTGAGTCGAATATTATTGTTGAAACCGCGTCTGCCCGTGATTCCCACCAGTTTGCAGTACTGATCGGGTTTGGTGCCACCGCCGTATACCCTTATCTGGCCTATGAAATCATCAATGACCAGATTCGCTCCGGTGAGGTAATGACCGATCCCCGGGAAGCGTACAAGGCTTACCGTAAAGGCATCGGCAAAGGGCTGATGAAAATCCTTTCCAAAATGGGAATCTCGACCATTGCCTCCTATCGGGGAGCGCAGCTGTTTGAAGCCGTGGGTCTTGCCAGAGAGATTGTCGATCTGTGCTTCTGCGGTGTTCAAAGCCGTATTCAGGGAGCCCGTTTCGAAGACTTCCATTATGAACTGGGTCTGCTGGCTGAAACGGCCTGGAAAGCCCGTAAGCCGATTCAGCAGGGCGGCCTGTTGAAGTATGTACACGACAGTGAGTACCACGCTTTCAACCCGGATGTGGTGCAACAGTTACAGGTTGCCGTTAAAACCGGCGACTATCAGGAGTACCGGAAGTACGCCGAACTGGTCAACCAGCGTCCAGTGGCTACTTTGCGTGACCTGCTGGGTCTCAAGCGCAATGATCAGGCACTGGCGGTGGATGAGGTTGAATCTGTTGGCGATATCGTGCGCCGGTTTGACTCTGCGGCCATGAGTCTTGGTGCTTTGTCCCCGGAAGCTCATGAAGCTCTGGCGGAAGCGATGAACCGTCTTGGTGGTCGCTCCAACTCCGGTGAAGGTGGTGAAGATGAAGCCCGCTTCGGCACCAATCGTATGTCCAAAATCAAACAGATTGCCTCGGGTCGTTTTGGCGTAACCCCTCACTACCTGGTGAATGCCGAAGTCCTGCAGATCAAGGTTGCCCAGGGGGCCAAGCCCGGCGAAGGTGGTCAGTTGCCCGGTGGCAAGGTAAATGAGCTGATTGCCCGTCTGCGCTACTCTGTGCCGGGTGTTACCCTTATTTCACCGCCACCGCACCATGATATCTATTCCATCGAGGATCTGGCTCAGCTGATTTATGACCTTAAACAGGTGAATCCCGAGGCGCTGGTTTCCGTCAAGCTGGTATCTGAACCTGGCGTCGGTACTATTGCAGCAGGCGTTGCCAAGGCGTATGCGGATCTGATCACCATCTCCGGTTATGATGGCGGTACTGCTGCAAGTCCTCTGACGTCTATCCGTTATGCCGGTTCACCGTGGGAGCTGGGCCTGAGTGAAGCCCATCAAACGCTGCGTGGCAATGATCTGCGTGGTAAGGTTCGCCTGCAGACGGATGGTGGTCTCAAGACCGGTCTTGATGTGGTCAAGGCGGCCATTCTCGGTGCGGAAAGTTTTGGTTTTGGTACTACACCGATGATTGCCATGGGTTGTAAATACCTGCGTATCTGTCATCTGAATAACTGCGCTACCGGTGTGGCGACTCAGGATAAGTCACTCCGGGAAGAGCACTTCAAGGGTGATGTTGAAATGGTTATGAACTTCTTCACCTTTGTTGCTGAAGAAGTGCGTGAGTGGCTGGCCTTGCTGGGTGCCAGAACCCTTGAAGAGGTGGTCGGCCGCACTGAGTTGCTGGAGATTTTGCCGGGCCTGACGGAAAAGCAGCAGAACCTGGACCTGTCCCCGATTCTCGGCAGTGCCGATGTGCCTGCGGATAAGCCCATGACCTGTCAGGTAGATCGTAACCCACCCTACGACAAAGGTGAGTTGGCGGAAGAGATGGTCCGCCAGACGATGGATATCATCGAAAACGGAGAAGGTGGTGAGTTCAGTTTTACGGTTGGCAACTGTGATCGCTCCATCGGTGCCCGTCTATCCGGTGAGATTGCCAAACGTTACGGTAACCAGGGCATGGCGGATAACCCCCTGAAGCTGAATCTGACCGGTTCCGCAGGGCAGAGCTTTGGTGTCTGGAACGGGGGTGGTCTGGAGATGCGCCTGGAAGGGGATGCCAACGACTATGTGGGTAAGGGCATGACCGGCGGTAAGCTGGTGATCTACCCGCCGGTTGGCAGCAGTTTTGTCACCCATGAAACCTCTATCATTGGTAACACCTGTCTCTATGGTGCCACCGGTGGAACATTGTACGCAGCGGGTCGTGCAGGTGAACGTCTTGGTGTTCGTAACTCTGGTGCCAATGTTGTGGTGGAAGGCGCAGGCGACCACTGTTGTGAATACATGACCGGTGGTCTGGTGACTGTACTGGGCCGGGCGGGTCATAACTTCGGTGCGGGCATGACCGGTGGTTTTGCCTACGTGCTGGATCTGGAAAGAAGTTTTGTTGATCGTTATAACCATGAATTAGTGGATATACATCGCATTGATAATGAAGCCATGGAGCCTTATCAATCACACCTGCTGAGTGTCCTGGAAGACTATGTTGCCGAGACCGGCAGTACCTGGGGGCAGGAGCTGATTGAAGACTTTTATGACTACAGTGGTCGTTTCTGGCTGGTGAAGCCAAAAGCTGCCAGTCTCGATACCTTGCTGGCCAGTACCCACGGTAGCCCTGAGTAATCAGGGTGTCCGCAGGGGGGGCAAACGAACAGGTATTGAATCTACGAACAGCTTTGTGAGGTCAGCGAAATGTCACAGATACCATTAAAAAATGGCAGCAGCCTGAGCCAGAAAGAAAGAAGGCTGAATAACAACTTTCAGTTTGTTGATGTCGGTCGTCATGACCCGGATAAGAAAAGCCTGCGTCAGCGCAAAACAGAATTTGTGGAAATCTACCAACCGTTTGATGAGCGGCAGGTAAAAAATCAGGCGCATCGTTGCCTTTCCTGTGGTAACCCATACTGTGAATGGAAGTGTCCGGTACACAACTACATTCCGGATTGGTTGAAACTGGTCTCTGAAGGTCGTCTTTTTGAAGCGGCAGACCTGTCACACCAGACCAATACACTGCCAGAAGTGTGCGGCCGGGTTTGTCCACAGGATCGCCTCTGTGAAGGTGCCTGTACACTGAATGACGGCTTTGGTGCGGTAACCATCGGGTCTACCGAGAAATACATTACCGACACGGCGCTGGCGCTCGGCTGGCGTCCGGATATGTCCAAGGTGTCCTGGACCGATAAAAAAGTGGCCATCATCGGTGCCGGACCGGCAGGTCTGGGCTGTGCCGATGTACTGGTACGCAATGGTGTGACGCCGGTGGTGTTTGATAAAAACCCGGAAATCGGTGGCTTGTTGACCTTCGGTATTCCAGAGTTCAAGCTGGAAAAGCACGTTATGAGCCGTCGTCGTGAAGTGTTTACTGAAATGGGGATTGAGTTTCAGCTGAACACGGAAATCGGTAAAGACATCACCATGGAGAAGCTGCTTGAGGAGTATGATGCGGTATTCATGGGCATGGGAACTTACACCTATATGAAAGGCGGCTTCCCGGGTGAAGATCTTGAAGGTGTCCATGATGCGCTGCCTTACCTGATTTCCAGTGTGAACCGTAACCTCGGCTTTGAACAGGATCCGGCAGACTTTATTGATATGAAGGGCAAGCGGGTGGTGGTACTGGGTGGCGGTGATACCGCCATGGACTGTAACCGCACGGCGATTCGTCAGGGAGCCAGGTCGGTTACCTGTGCTTATCGTCGTGATGAAGAGAATATGCCTGGCTCCCGCCGTGAAGTTGCCAATGCCAGACAGGAAGGTGTGAACTTCCTGTTTAACCGCCAGCCGGTAGAAATTGTTGGTGATGGCAAGGTAGAGGGCATCCGTCTGGTAACCACTGAACTGGGCGAACCGGATGACAACGGTCGTCGCCGTCCACAGGTAGTAGAAGGCAGTGACCAGATACTGGAAGCGGATGTGGTTCTGGTGGCCTTCGGTTTTCGTCCAAGCCCGGCTGACTGGTTTGAGCAGCACGATATTCAGATTGATGAAGGTGGCCGGGTGGTAGCCCCGGAAAAAGCCAGGTACAAATTCCAGACCAGTAATCCCCAGGTGTTTGCCGGTGGTGATATGGTTCGTGGGTCAGATTTGGTGGTCACCGCCATCTGGGAAGGTCGTCAGGCAGCAGATGGTATTCTTGATTACCTGGATGTCTGATTAATCACTCTTTTTTACGATAATGTAGGGGCGTTTTTCCAATCCGGAAGCGCCCCTGTTTTTTCTACAGCCTGGAATACTGATGGTTCAGGCAACGCTGGTATCGGGACTTTTATGACTCCATTGAAAAATGACCGCTTTCTTCGAGCTTTGCTCAGGGAGCCAGTTGATGTAACTCCCGTCTGGATGATGCGCCAGGCCGGCCGTTATTTACCGGAATACCGGGAAACCAGGGCCCGTGCCGGTGACTTTATGGCCCTGTGCAAGAACGCAGAGCTTGCCTGTGAAGTAACTTTGCAGCCATTGGAACGATTCCCGCTGGATGCGGCGATTCTCTTTTCCGATATTCTCACGATTCCCGATGCCATGGGTCTTGGGCTTTATTTTTCAGCCGGTGAAGGGCCGAAGCTCAAAAAGCCGGTTCGTAATGCCGCTGATGTTGCAGCGCTGACCGTGCCAGACCCGGAAAAAGACCTGGGTTATGTGATGGATGCGGTGAGAACCATTCGGCGTGAACTCAATGGTCGGGTGCCGCTGATTGGTTTTTCCGGCAGCCCCTGGACACTGGCAACCTATATGATTGAAGGTGGCAGTAGCAAAGACTTTCGTCGTATAAAAGCGATGATGTTTGATCAGCCAGAACTGCTGAAGCAAGTGTTGAGCGTGCTTGCCGAGTCAGTGACCAGCTACCTGAATGCCCAGATAGAAGCGGGTGCCCAGGCGGTGCAGATTTTTGATACCTGGGGTGGGGTGCTCAGTTCACAGAACTATCGTGACTTCTCACTGCACTATATGGACAGGATTGTGAAAGGCCTGAAGCGGGAAAATGAAGGCAGAAAAGTGCCGGTTATTCTCTTTACCAAAAATGGTGGGCAGTGGCTTGAAGCGATGGCCGATACCGGTGCCGATGCCCTGGGGTTGGACTGGACAACCGATATGGGTGAAGCACGACAGAGGGTAGGTAACCGGGTGGCGTTACAGGGCAATATGGACCCATCAGCGCTTTATGCATCACCGGAACGTATTCGCCGGGAAGTGGCAACCGTTCTGGAAAAATTTGGCACAGGCAATGGCCATGTGTTCAATCTGGGGCATGGCATTCACCAATATGTTGAGCCGGAAAAGGCGGGTGCCTTTGTGAATGCCGTACATGAACTGTCTGCCCAATATCATGCTTCCGTATAACGCTGTTGCCTGCTGTTAAGGGCCTTTATCAGGGCGCTTTGTACGGTAAACCGGGTAACCGGCTTGGTGAGAATTGAGCTGATACCCAGTTTGCTGGACTGGTGCTTACTGGGAGGGTTACTGACCCCGGTCAGCATAATAATGGCTGGCAATGGGTCAATACCCGGGTCGTCATTGATTCGTTCTGCGACCTGTAAACCTTTCAGCCCGGGCATCTGGTGGTCAAGAATAATGATATCAAATGCTCGGTTCAGGTAAGCTTCGTTACGAATCATGGCAAGGGCTTCCGGGCCATCTTCTGCTTCGATCACCGAAATACCCAATAGATGACATTGCTGGCGGAGCACTTTACGACAGGTTGCACTGTCATCAGCAATCAGTACCCGCATATTTTCATACTGGTTTTGCTGAGGTATTTCATCTTGTCTGGGTTGCTTATTCTCTTCTCCACAGGAGCAGGGCAAAGTAAATGAGAGGATATTGGCCCGTTTACTGACCTTTCCTCCAAGCTGTCGTATAAGACGAGTTGCAAGGTATAGATTCAGCCTCATGACTGTCTCTGCTTTTATCTCGGATAAAGAGTGCTCACCGGATAAATGTTTTTCTGCAATGCTGCTACCGGCAGGGTTTTTGAAACTGAACTCAAACAGCAGTTTACCGGCAGCATCTCTCTGAATAGAAAGTGCAACCTCTCCCGTTTCAGCCTGGCTCAGCCCATAGAACAGAAATGCTTCCAGAATCAATGAGACCCGATAGCCTTCGATATGACATTCGGCGGACATGCTTTCATCAACGAAGCAGATAATTTCAATATTCTGCTGTTCCGCACGATACTGGAAATGATGAATCAGCTCATCCACTGTGTTGTGTATATCAACCAGTCGTGTGTCCGACGTTATTTCCTGGTTTTGAGCCTTAATGCTGGAGGCCAGTAGATTGACCAGGTTGCCCAGTTCATAACCCGCGTAGCGAAGTGTTTGCACGTAGTCTTCCTGCTTCGGGGTCAATGGTGTACTCAGTAACAGCTCTGACATGCCCATCACACCATTCAGTGGCGTTCGCATTTCATGGCCCAGCGATTTCATGGTCTCTTCGTCCAGCTCATCCCGTTGTCGGACGCTATCCGAAAATTTTTCCCTGTTGATCACTTTTCTGTTGACTCTCCCTGACAGCGACAGGAAGCCGAGTGTTAAAGCCAATGTTTGAATCAGTAGCCAGGTCGTGTTTCTGGAAGATATCCCCAATGCACCGGTTTGGTTCAGGGCGAAAATACATTGACTGATGACGAGGGGGACCAGCAACCAGGGTGATATATAGAGGCGATGGGGTTTTACCAGCCAAAAAGACAGGCAGAAGCAGGCATTACCGATCAGCGTCAGTACCAGCAGATGAGTATTTAACATACTACTGTCGCTTAGTGGCAACCAGAGGGCTGATACCAGGTAAATAAACGAGAAAATATTAAAGAAACGGATAAGCAGTGGCCTATGATAGCCAAAGAGGTTTATGGCCAGCTGACAGAAGGTCAGGCTGATTAACAGCAGTGATAATTTGTAGAGCCAGGCTTCTGCGGTGATGGGTATGTAAAACCAGGTGCTCAGATAGCCCTGCCAGGAAGCCATAAAAATGAGTGCAAAGATAGCACCTGAAGCCAGCAGTAGATGAAAAATACGACGGTGATTAGAAGGTGAGAGGCTGTTTGAAGTTTTTGATGGCTGTTTTATCGACAGGAAAAGCCAGGCATTGGCAAGAATCATTGATATCAACAGACCGCTGATTAATCCGGTTTGCCAGTGTTTATACCACTGCTGTTTGATCAACTGATCAAAGCTACCCAGTTTCAGACTATTGCTCAGTTCAGGATGAAACGGTGCTTTAAGGTATATCATTGCGGACTGAGCTGGCAGCAGCGTAAAGCTCGTGGTGTTGACCTGATCCAGTGGCAGTGGTTTAACGACAGTCTTGCCAGTGGCAGCGCTGACGTATGTGAGATAAAGGGTCGGCAGTTCCTGCTGCTGATAATCCACAGACAGGATGGGATGCACTACTTCTGACGTATGGTTGGTAACAGGAAAGCGTAACCAGAGGTTTTGTTGCTGTTCTTCGGTGCGGAGTAAGTTAGGCTGCCATGGGGCAAAGCGGTATTTGAACGCTCCCTCAACCAGCGCATTGATGGATAGTTGTCTAGTGTCGTCAATATAGAACTCTGTACTCGCTCCAGGCTGGAGTAAGTAGGATGATTGATTAATGTCGACATTCGCAGATGCATTCAGGGCGGAGAAAGTAAACGATAAAATAAATAGCAGTGCGAATGTCCATTTTTGCCGTGTAAAGGCTTGATAAAACACTGTTGAAAATTCCGTTTTTCGTATTTATTGCAGAATTATACTGAAAACTGACTGGTTGGACAGTGAATCAGTCGACGGTTTACGCAAGAACAGGAAATTCAGGGGATTTTCCTGAAGTATGACAAAGTGAAAGGCTTTTTTTAAACTGCAGAGAACACAAAGCTCACGAAGAAAAAAGATAAGAAGTTTTATCTTTCTTTGTGGGCTTTGTGTTCTCTGTGGTTAAAAGTCTTTTGCCTGACCTCTGTAACTATGCCTCTTCCCGGACGATGGCTCTATGGCCGATGTCTGTACGATAGTAGACGTCTTTCCAGTCAATGGTTGTGACCGCGTTATAGGCCTGCTGTTGAGCTTCCTTCACGGTCTCGCCCAGGGCGGTCACACAGAGTACCCGGCCGCCATTGGTCAGGGTTTTGCCCTCTTCAACACGGGTTCCGGCCTGGAAGACTTTGGCATTGATGATATTATCGATGCCCGTGATTTCATCACCCTTGCGGTAGGCTTCCGGGTAACCACCGGCTGCCATGACCACGCCAAGGGCAGTGCGGCTGTCCCACTCAATCTCAACCTGATCCAGCTCACCACGGGTACCGGCCAGGCACAGTTCTACCAGGCTGGACTTCAGGCGCATCAGGATGGGTTGGGTTTCCGGGTCACCAAAACGACAGTTGTATTCCAGTACTTTGGGGGTGCCATCAGCATCAATCATTAATCCGGCGTAGAGGAAGCCCCGGTATGGCATGCCTTCGCTGGCCATGCCCTGTACCGTTGGGATGATGACTTCCTTCATGGCTCGGTCATGAATTGTCGGCGTCACCACAGGCGCAGGAGAATATGCACCCATACCGCCGGTATTCGGGCCTTTATCGTCATTGTCACGGGCTTTGTGATCCTGGCTGGTGGCCATGGGGAGAATGTTTTTGCCGTCCACCATGACGATAAAACTGGCTTCTTCGCCGGTAAGAAACTCTTCAATCACCACACGGTGACCGGCTTCACCAAAAGCATTGCCAGCCAGCATGTCGTCAATAGCAGCAAAAGCTTCCTGCTCCGTCTGGGCGAGAATCACGCCTTTACCGGCAGCAAGTCCATCAGCTTTCACCACAATAGGTGTACCCTGTTGTTTGACGTAGGCTTTAGCGGGTTCAATCTCTGTGAAGTTCTGGTAGGCGGCGGTGGGGATATTATGGCGGGCAAGAAAATCTTTGGTGAATGCCTTGGAGCCTTCCAGCTGGGCCGCTGCCTGTGACGGACCAAATATCGCCAGACCTGCTTGTTCAAACTGGTCAACAACGCCCGCCACCAATGGTGCTTCCGGGCCGACAATGGTCAGGTCAATGTTTTCTGACTGGGCAAATTCAACCAGTCTGGTGATATCCAGCACATCGATAGCAACGTTGGATACTTTGTTTTCAGAGGCGGTGCCAGCATTACCGGGAGCGACAAACACTTGTGTAACATTGTCGTCTTGAGCCGCTTTCCATGCCAGGGCATGCTCCCGCCCGCCATTGCCGATGATCAGTACTTTCATAAAGGATGTCCTTTTTTTGAACCACAGAGACCACGGAGTGCACAAAGGTTTTCTTTTTGTGATTTCTGCTGGGGAAAATTTTTCTCAATGGCGGAAATGCCGAACGCCGGTAAATACCATGGCTATGCCTGCCTGGTTGGCGGCGTCAATCACTTCCTGGTCTCGCATGGAGCCACCGGGCTGGATGACCGCAGTAATACCTGCACTGGCTGCGGCGTCAATACCGTCCCGGAATGGGAAGAAGGCATCGGATGCCATCACGGAACCACGAACTTCCAGCCCTTCATCCGCTGCCTTGATGCCGGCAATGCGGGCACTGTAAACACGGCTCATCTGGCCTGCGCCGATACCGATTGTCTGTGAGTGCCTGGCATAGACAATGGCATTGGACTTCACAAATTTCGCGACCTTCCAGGCGAACTGAAGGTCGGCCATTTCCTGCTCGGTCGGGGCGCGATCCGTCACCACTTTCAGATCAGAAGGATCAATAATACGGATATCGGAATCCTGAACCAGCAGGCCGCCATTGACACGCTTGAAATCCGGCAAAGGAGTTGGCTCAGCTGCCAGTTGGCCAGCGGTTAATACCCGAATGTTCTGCTTATTCTGAAGAGTGGCGGCCGCTTCAGCGTCCATTTCGGGAGCGATAATGACTTCCACAAACTGGCGCTCAATAATAGTACGGGCTGTGGTCATATCCAGCTTGCGGTTAAAGGCGATAATGCCGCCGAAGGCAGAGGTTGGATCGGTTTCGTAAGCGCGGTTGTAGGCTTCAAGAATATCTGTGCCGGTTGCCACACCGCAGGGGTTGGCGTGTTTGACGATAACACAGGCTGGCAGATCAAACGCTTTAACGCATTCCAGGGCTGCATCGGTATCGGCAATATTGTTGTAGGAAAGCGCTTTGCCTTGCAGTTGTCTGGCGCTGGAAACCGTGCCTTCAGGCGGGTTCTTTTCTGTGTAGAAGGCGGCTTTCTGGTGCGGGTTTTCACCGTAGCGCAGATCTTCTACTTTAATAAACTGGCTGTTGAAAGTGCGTGGGAAAGCTTCCGGCTCATCGTCATCGCTGTTAATGGCGGTGCCCATGTAGTTGGCAATGGCACCATCGTAGCCGGCTGTATGCTCAAATGCCTTCACGGCCAGATCAAAGCGGGTGGTCAGATCAATCAAGCCATTATTGTCAGCCAGGCTGTCCAGTACGCACTGGTAATCACTGGCGTTCACCACAATGGTGGTATCGCGGTAGTTCTTGGCGGCGGCCCGAACCATGGTCGGGCCGCCAATATCGATGTTCTCAATGGCGGTGGCCAGATCGCAGTCAGGGCGGGCAATGGTTTGCTCGAAGGGGTAGAGGTTGACCACAACCAGGTCGATAGGCTGGATGCCATACTGGTCCATGACGGATTCATCCTGGCCGCTGCGGCCCAGAATGCCACCATGAACCTTGGGGTGGAGGGTTTTCACCCTGCCGTCCATCATTTCCGGGAAGCCGGTATAGTCAGAAATCTCAATGGCAGGAATATCGTTCTCAACCAGCAGTGCATAAGTTCCGCCTGTGGACAGAATTTCAACCGAATGCTGTTGCAGTGTCCGGGCGAACTCAACAATTCCTGTTTTGTCGGAAACGCTAATCAGAGCCCGGCGAATCGGGCGTGTCGTGACTGCCATCGTTTCTCACTCACCGTTTGTTGGAATAGATAGTTGGAATAAAAATTCTGGCAGATTTTAGCTGGAAATGGTGGCTATTGGCAGGGGGAGAGGGAATAAAGGGGAAATCAGTAGTGTCCTTGGTCCAGAAACTACTGATTAGATTGAAAAGAGTAATGAACCAATTAAAGCAGGCCGTACTGCTTCAGCTTCTTGCGCAGGGTACCCCGGTTCAGGCCCAGTAATGTGGCCGCGCGGGTCTGGTTGCCCTTGACGTAAGCCATGACCGTTTCCAGCAGAGGTGCTTCTACTTCAGACAGCACCATTTGATAGACATCGGTGACGTCCTGCCCGTCCAGGTGGGCAAAGTAGTTATTCATGGATTTTTCCACACTGTCGCGCAGAGTCTGGGACTCCGGTATTCTCGACGCTGTGGCAAGGCTTCCCCCATGGCCATTTACTGGACGACCTTCTTCTACGATTACTTGTGTTGCCGTCATGCCGCTATGTCCTCTCCGTTACCTTCTGACTTCTTCGCAAAAGTCGACTCTGAAAAACGCTGAAAATACTCCTGAATGCAGGTGCGCTGTTCTTCCGAAGATTCCAGCTTATTAAAATGCCGACGAAACTCCAGGCCGGATGGCTGGTCCTGCATGTACCAGCCCACATGTTTTCTGGCAATCCGCACAGCCTGGAGCTCCTGGTAAAAAAGGCCGTAGAACTGATGGAGGGCTTCCAGGTGCCTCAAAAGGATTGCCTGAACCTCATTCTGATCCGGGGCTGCCAACCGTTCCCCGTGTTGCAGGTAGTGATTGATCTCCCGGAATAGCCAGGGACGGCCCTGGGCGGCACGGCCAATCATTAATGCGTTGGCACCGGTAACGTCCAGCACATGCCGTGCTTTCTCCGGTGAGGTGATGTCACCATTGGCAATCACCGGGATAGTCACCGCCTCAACAATACGGGCGATGGTTTCGTATTCCGCTTCACCGTTATACATGCAGGCCCGGGTGCGGCCATGAACCGCCAGGGCGGCAATGCCACACTGTTCGGCCAGTTTGGCAACCGCAACACCGTTGCGGTTGTCCGGGTCCCAGCCGGTACGAATCTTCAGGGTCACCGGAATATCCACCGCCGCCGTTACCGCTTTCAGGATGGACTCCACCAGATCAATGTCCCGCAGCAGGGCAGAACCGGCCGCCTTATTGCAAACCTTCTTGGCAGGGCAGCCCATGTTGATGTCTATGATCTGGGCACCAAACTCCTGGTTCAGCCTGGCCGCCTCGGCCATCTGCTCCGGATCGCCTCCGGCAATCTGCACGGAGCGTGGTTCGGACTCACAGCTGTGATCCATGCGTAGCCTGGACTTACGGGTATTCCAGAGCTTTGGGTTGCTGGTCACCATCTCCGACACCGCCATGCCTGCACCCATTTTCAGGCAGAGTTTGCGAAACGGACTGTCGGTAACGCCCGCCATGGGTGCCAGTACCACCGGGTTAGCGATGGAGTAAGGACCAATCTTCAACGGTGCTGGCGCTGTGTGTTCTGACAAGAGTTGACCTGACAAAAAAGAAAGCCTCAATCTGACGGATGATGATGAAATCAACGGGTCATCATACTCTCTACATATTTCACGATAAAGTGAAATTGATCAATATTTGTTCAGCTAAAAGTAGTGGATTTGCCAATGCAAAAACCATTACTCATTTCACCTCAGACCTTCTGGCGCAGATCAATAATAGAGCCAATGGGTTGTGCATTTTTTGATATAGGTCAGCAAGAAGCCGGTTCAATGCAGGCATAAGCACTGAATTTGTTCAATTTGTTGATAGGTCGCATTAAAAGTGGGCATTTTTTGAGCCGTGGAAGGGCTGTTTTTAACCACAAAAGCTACAACGTTATTTTTAGAATGCGTCTTGCACTCCTTGAGTGGAACAGCTTTTGGTTCGCGGGAAATCTGTTGAGGCTATATATCTTCTTCCCCAAATAACAGACCTATAAAACGAAAAGGTGAAAACCTTTGGATTCTTCTTGGTTAAAAACATAAAAAAACACCCGATCGAATCGGGTGCATTTAAATCAGTTATCGCTGATGGAGGACTCTCTGTCATTGGAGCCAGAATTAGCAGGAGGCGGTGGTGGTGGAAGTAGTGGGGCGATTTCTTGTTGTTCCGCCTCGATTTCTTCAGTCGTTTCAACATCATCGAGTGCTGTCACCAGTTGCTCAAACTGTCCGGCGGCCTGGTCGATCATGCTCATCAGCTCAGCACTATTGCCAGCTCCTGCCTTGGCTGCATTGACGATGATTTCTTTTTGGTCAGGTGCCTGACTGATGGCGGCAGAAACAATTTGACCAGTCTGTAGAGGATAAACTTTAACTGCGGCTTCAATCAAAGCAGAAAGGAGTTCTGGCTGATTATTCAGTTGTATAGCAGCACTGCTGATAACTGATTCAATAGAGGAATTTTCAGCCTGCATTGCTATGGTTAGCGCCTGGTCGGCTGGCATGGTGGCCAGGTCCTGTACCAGATCTGCCTGGGCCATACCAACAATAGCGATCAGCGACAATGCACTTGAGGCAAGTAAGTGTTTTGGTTTCATCCGGGTTCCTGTATGGCAAAGCGCCCTGATGGGCGTGAACGTTTAGGAATTACCATGGGAAGCGATGATTCATTGAAAATAAACAACAATTTCCTGATCAGCGAGATCCAATGAAGTTAGATATCCATTTTTCAGGGATTGGCTTTCGTTTAATAGAAAGAGCCAGTTTTTAAATATATTAATATATTGCTAGAAATTATATTTAAACTGATTTTATAATACAAACTAATTTTTTAGGTCTATTAGTACAACTGCTTATTTTTTAGAGATCTCCGGTTAGTAAATAAATAGGAAAGCAGGCTGGCATCAATTTTGCTGTGTGATTACAGGTCTTACTTCCCAAGGTATGGCGGGATCATTGATGACAAGAGCTTTTCAGGCTCGACATGTCTGGACTGACAAGTGCCTTTAAAAGATGCATTAGGGATGAGTAGGAAATGAAGGGAATAAGTAAGCTCGCTATTGGTATTGCCCTGACCAGTCATGGTTTGAGGGCGGTTGCTGCGGTAGAAGAGCCTGCACATATAGACTGGGGTGTCGTTGAAGTAACTCCTCTGGCTGTTCTGAATATTGGCTATGATGACAATATCTTTCAAAATAGTGTGACCGATGGCCTGAAAAACAAAAGCTCTACGGTTTATGACCTGGAAGCATCTGTTGAATTTAAGGCGCAGCAGGGTTTGAATACCTATGTGGTAAGAGCAGCAGCAAAAAACAAACATTTTACCAGTGAGCAGGATGCTGACTTTACCAATATTGGCCTTGATGCCAACCTTAATCACGAGCTGAATAGTCGTAACCGGATAGATTTGACGCTGGGTATTGGCAATTACCATGATGAAGGTTCAACAGTAAATGGTGTTGTTGATCTAAGTGCCCCTGAATACATCCGCACCACTGGTCGTCTCCTCTACGGTCTGGGTGGCCAGGAAGCCATCCTTCGTGCTGACCTATTTGGTGGCTACAACATGCAGGACTACAAAACCAGTAATGGCCTTGCACAAGGTAATGACCGCAAAACAACGGAATTGGGTGGTACCGCATTTTACCGTTTTATGCCCGTAACTGATGCACTGGTAGAAATCAAGCAGCGCAAGCTGGATTACACCGGTGTAAACAGTGCCGGTTATGACATTACCAGTTATCTGGTGGGTCTGAGTTGGGAAGCTACAGTGAAAACCACCGGTTACGCCAAGCTGGGTCGTCGCTACCGTAGCAGTCAGGTCAGTGGGGTAGGCTCAGAAGGCTATACCGGTTGGGAGGTGGGTGCCAGTTACCTGCCCCTGGAGCACTCCCTGATTCAGTTCAGTACTGCTCGTGACTACGGTCTTGAGTCTGGTAATCCACAGGATGTGACTTTTACTCAGGGTACCAGCACTGAGGTAAGCTGGAAACACGGCTGGACATCTCGTATCTCAACCCGTGTTACTTACCGATACACCAATGAAGAGTTGCAAAGAGCGAGTGGTGAAGCTCTGAAGCACCTTACGTTAAATGATTTTGGTGTAGGAGTTGAATGGCAACTGCGTCGTTATGCGACACTGGGTTTTTCTTGGAATACCATCGACCGGAATGAAAAGGCTCTGGCTGTGGGCCAGACTCCGGATGGATTTAGCCGTAATGTATACATGCTGACGGCTGAAGTGTCTCTTTAATCTTGTTTAAATGTTAATGGTTATAAAATAAGTCGACGACTAAAGTCGTCAGTTTCCTGTTTTTTGCAGAAATGGTAGTGAATATGGAAGGACCCTGTTTGCTGGCTAGAAGGGTAAAACCGCTTCTGGTAATTATCTTCCCCACCCTGACGCTGATGGCAAATATCACGAATGCAGAGCTGGTGAGTTACTCTACCTACGGCCTGAGTTCTGGTGACCAGATAAGTATCACCGTCTTTGGTGAAGAGGATATGGAGGTGGAAACCAGGCTGACCGATGCGGGCACCATCACCTACCCATTTCTGGGTGAGATTCGGGTGAAGGGAAAGACGGTCGGTGAGTTGCAGTCGTTTCTGACCAGTGAGCTTAAGGGGGATTACTTTATTGACCCGAAAGTGACCGTCAGAATTACCGAATACCGCAAGTTCTTTGTCAGTGGTGAAGTTAAATCACCTGGTGGTTTCAGTTTTGAACCGGGGTTAACTCTTGAAAAGGCGGTGGCCCTTGCTGGTGGTTTTACCCAGCGTGCGGCACGTAAAGAGGTGGTGGTTACCCGTGAAGAAAATGGTCATTTGCAGGAACGTACCATGGCACTGAATAACTCGGTGCTTCCTGGTGATATTGTCAATGTTAAAGAGAGCTTTTTTTAAGTAATAAATTCCTGATTCAGGCAGTAAACGGGAGTTTGTTGCCTCATCTGTTAGAAGTCATAGTTATGAGTAATTCACAACCCACTCGACTGCCGGGTATTGCAGAGCAAGATGAAGAAATTATCGACCTGCGCCAGATTGTTCAGGTGCTGGTCAATTACCGCTGGCCAATTATTGGCTTTACCCTGGCGGTCAGTCTAATTGTCATTCTGGTGGTGTTTTCTATTACACCGGTCTATCAGGCGACCACGGTTCTGCAAATAGAACAGGAGCAGGCCAAGGTGCTTTCCATTGAGGAGGTCTATGGCATTGAAGGCAGCGACAGTTACCTGAATACCCAGTTTGAAGTGCTGAAATCCCGGGGGGTTCTGGAAAAGGTAGTGGATAAACTCGGACTGATGAATAACCCGGAGTTTAATGATCGTTTGAACAATGCTCCCTGGTATGTCGGGCTGCTGGACTGGAAAGTATGGTTAGGCCTTCAGGAGCCCGGGGGAGAAGTTGATGAGTCTTCGGTGCGCAGGGATGTGATCAATGCCCTGAATAAAAAAGTCAGCATTGAGCCTGTACGCAAAACTCAGGTGGTGAAAATACACGCCCAGTCCGAAAACCCGAAACTGGCAGCTGCCATTGCCAATGCGGTGGCCGGTGCCTATATCGAAGCTTATATGGAAGCAAAACTATCCCTGACGCTCAGTGCTACTGACTGGATGCAGGGACGGATGAATGAGCTTTCTGAGAAGTTACGTATTGCTGAGCAGAGTCTTCAGAATTACCGGGACAGTGAAGACCTGGTGGACCTGGAAGGGGTATTAACCATTTCCAGTGATGAGTTAAAAGCCCTGACGAAGTCACTGGTGGCATTGCGTCGGAAACTGGCGGTGTCTGAAGGTATTTATCAGCAGATTCAAAATGGTGGTATAAAAAATAGTCATGATTCACTAAAGGCGGTGTTAAACCATCCACTGATAAAAGACTTAAAAACTGAAGAAGCAAAAAGTCAGCGATTGGTTCAGGAGCTTTCCCGTCGCTATGGGCCAAAGCACCCGAAAATGATTGCAGCACGCAGTGACCTGGAAAGCCTTGAGAATAATATTGACAGCCAGATTGGTAATATTGTTGAAGGGGTAGAGCGGGACTATGAGCTGGATAAAGCCAACGAACGCAGCCTTGAGGACGCGGTTGCGGAGGCAAAGGTCAATGTGCAGGCAATCAACCGCAAACAGTTCCGCTTAAGGGCGTTGGAACGTGAAGTACAGACTAATAAAGATCTTTACGACGCATTCTTTAAACGTATTCAGGAAACTTCGGCCACCAGCGATTTACAGACCGCTAATGCTCGTATTGTGGATCAGGCCTATGCGCCTCAGCACCCAATAAAACCAAAGAAAAAACTGATTGTTGTTGTGGCTGGCTTGATGGGGCTGTTGTTTTCCTGTGGTGTTGCTTTCCTGCTGGAGATGCTGAACAACACTATCCGTACAACAAGCGACGTTGAAGAAAAGCTGAATCTGCCAGTGCTGGGAGTGCTGCCAAAGATGACCGATAAAAAACTGGATGGTCAGATTCACAGCCTGTTCACCAATAAAGACCAGCATGGATTTGGAGAGGCGATTCGGACTATTCGGACCGGCATCAACCTGAGCGCAATGGATCAGGAGCATAAACTCTTTGCTATTACCTCTACTGCGCCCGGTGAGGGTAAGTCATCCATTGCTTCCAATATGGCGCTGGCGCTGGGGCAGCTGGGTAAAACCTTGTTGATTGACTGCGACCTGCGTCGTCCGGTTTTAGGTAAGAACTTCGCTATTAAAGGTGGTTCTGCTGGCCTGGCAAACCTGCTGTTGGGTTCGGCTTCAGTTGATGAAGCGGTGCATACGGTGGATGGCATTGATGTAATCCCCTGTGGCCTGATACCACCAAACCCCCAGGAGCTCCTGGCTTCTGAGCGTTACGGCATGCTGCTGAAACAGCTGAAAGAGCACTACGACTATGTGCTGCTGGACTGTCCACCGGTGCAGAACGTCAGTGATGTGCTGATGATCTCCCGCCATTGCGATGGCTTGATCTATGTGGTTGAAGCTGGCCGCATGCAGGTGAATGCAATACAGGTGGCGGTTGGTCGTCTGTTACAGGCCCGAACGCCAGTGACAGGAGCAGTGTTGAATAAGATCAATCCGTTGCAAAAAGATGCTTATGGCTATACCCAGGGCTATTACGACCATAACGGCTATAACTCTGGCATTGTTTAATTGGCTTTTTTGTTAACTGGGGAGGAGGCCACAAAAACAGAAAAAAGAAAAAATTTTTATTCGTATCCTTTGTGATCAATGTAATTAAAAAAAATTATAAGGAAAATGATAATTAGTAATTCTGTTATTACTTTGTCATTTATTATGTCTACATTAGCTATACATCGATTTTCAAATACCAGATAAATGCCCTCATTGCAGGGGGTGAAAGTTAAAGAGTAGCAATATGCCTGCGGCATGATTTTTACAAACAGACGTTGCGCTGTTCCAACATAGAGCGCAAAAGATGGTGAGCGGTAGCGTGCTTGCGACCAGAGAATCGGGGTAAGGTTTATATCCGGGATTTATTTGGGGTGGATTCTTAAAGCTTCTGATCAACTTCCTGAAAATTACTGAGATGAAAATACAGGACCTGGAGCAGGAAATTGAGAAAACACCTGGCGAGCTACTTCTTGCGCTGCTGACCATTGTTCACAGCTTCGGCAAAATGTTGCCTTGGACAGAGCAGAAGAATCTTTTGCACAAGGGTAAATAGAGGCCGCCAACGGTAATTACCGGCCACTGGCTGGCCCCGGCTTTTCGGGTTTCTGGGCTGATTCCATTGGCTTTTCTGGTACACACTCTCAAGTAATACTATATTAGTATTACTTTAAGCCAGAGATAGAAAATCATGAGAGTTACTATAAAAGGCCAGGTCACTATCCCCAGGGAAGTGAGGGAGGCACTCGGAGTTGTGCCGGGAAGTGAAATAGATTTTATTGAGGAGAACGGCAGATTCTATCTGGCAAAAAGAGACCAACTAAAAACGAAGAAAAAATTTGCCCGGTTCAGAGGAATCGCTTCTGCCCAAATGAGCACAGATGAAATTATGGGGTATACGAGGGGAAAACCGTGAACGGCATTCTCATCGACTCTTCTGTTCTTCTGGACTTATTGACCAATGACAAAAACTGGGCTGATTGGTCAGAAAATATTCTGGAACAGTACAGCCAGAGCAATAGCCTATTCATCAACTCAATGGTATACACAGAAATATCGATTCGTTTCAAAACAATAGAAGAAGTCGATGAAACATTAACTGAAATGGGCATTAAAGTTTTGGAAATGCCACGTGAAGCGCTATTTCTGGCAGGAAAAGTTTTCCTTCAATATAGAAAAAACAAAGGCAATAAAACATTACCATTGCCTGATTTCTTTATTGGAGCCCATGCTTTGACTTCAAATTTCCAACTGATAACACGGGATAATGGAAAATTCACAAGCTATTTTCCCACCCTGAGATTGATAACTCCTGGCACTAATTAATTAGTGAAGCAGAATTATTTCAGTTCATAGCAAATGGCTGACTGGCTTGTAAACATGGGCATTACGACAGTAGTCGTTATTCACATAGTGAGTGCTTTTACCACAGCAAATCAGCATGTTTTGGCCAGGTTAAAGTGTTACAAAGGCTTTCAATACAAACGATAGTACCCTTCAAACTCTAAACTCAATTTTTAAATACCTATTGCAAGATAATATTAAAGGATTAATGGTGTCATGAGTGATAGAAGCTTATGGGTGGACTACTCAAAAGCCATCGGTATAGTGCTGGTAGTCTATGGTCATGTTGCAAGAGGTGTTTATAATGCTTCAATTCCATTGAATGTTGGTGTTTACACATTAGTCGACAGT